>QMNP01000070.1 GCA_003647825.1 Candidatus Cloacimonadota bacterium | reverse complement strand
TGAAATTATCAAGGGAGCATCATTTGTAAATACCTTTTTTCAAGACAGCTACTTCTCTTAAATTCATTATTTATCCAACTGTTACAATTATTGATCTTACAAATTTTGGGGGTATGCGTAAATAAGTGAAGACCATACACTGGATATTTGTATTTTAAAAATAGTATTAGATATTAACTAAGTTTTTGTTAAATTATTTTTTCCGGTCATTTCGTTAATCGTTACTTTTATTACCATTACTTTTGCCAGGTGCTTGTCTTCAAAATCCATTCCTTTTCCAGCATAATGGGTAAGAAATACATTCATTCCCTTTTGCCTTTCTTTCAGATCTTCGATCAATTCTGCTGTACCAAAGACCACAACGCTTTGATAGTGAGTTGTCCAGGTGTTGGCGGGACCTCTCATATCGATGTCCATATCAACGCAAAAGGTTAAGCACACTTTAGGATTTTGTTTGATAATCTCGAGTTTTTTACCAGCCAGAGCACAGTGGATATAAATGGCTTTGTCTGTGAAACCATAATTTACTGGAATCACATAAGGTTGATCGTTCAGGCTCATAGCCAGACAACATTCATCGGCTCTTTGCATGATATCGAACATTATTTTTTTATCTTTGATCTCTATATCTTTTCGCCTCATAATCCATCCTTAAATTTCTGTCTTTCTGAGGAATTCTATCTTTTTTTTTCTCAAGAAGAATCTCAGAAATTTATTTAAAATTTTTAATTACTTTTCATTATAGATCAGACTCTTCGTCGCTTTCCTTTGCAAGAAATTCTCAGAGAGACTGATTTGGTGAGTTTTTCACTTTTCCTCAACATGAAAAATTGTTCTACGTTTTTCGTTGAAACTATTTAATAACTGGCAATCATTGGCCAACATAAGATCCAGCATTTCCTTGATCGCATAATTACCTTTTCGATCATAACTTTTCAGGTTGTCAGAATATTCAGGTATATCATACAAAAAAGCAGAAATATCTTCTCTTTTCAGTTCCAGAGAACTTCTGCCGTATTTTAAGTCATCCAGCATTAATCCGTTCAAAACCTGTTCAAATTGTCCTTTCATGGGAAGTGCTAAAACAGGTTTTCCAAGATAAAAAGATTCTGTCATCAATGTAAAACCGGCAGTGGCAACAACAGCTCTGCATCCTGCCAGATCGTTTAGGAATCCTTCTCGACTGAACGATTTGTAGATAAGATTTTTCTCAATCTTATCTATGTTAAAACCATAAACTATGAACTTTTCTCGTTTGTAAGTTTTAATGTGATCGATAAGAGTTTTAAACTCGCTGGTTGCGTAAACAAGGATGTAGCCTCCATTTGCTGGTTTTTGATCGAGAACAGCTTGCCGAAGAATTGGGGGGAATAAAAAAGTTCTGTCATTACGTTTTTTACCGAAATAAAAGGTTGTAACCAGCGAAATGCAAGGTCGCGGAATCATCACTCTTATCAAGTTTTCGATGAATAATGCATCAGCTTTCCATTCCAAGGGGTAGGAAAAATCCATATAACGCATGCGATGTTGATTATCAATTGTCATCAATGGAACATCAAGTTCATTTGCCAGGTATGCTGCCATTGGTTCAAAATCAGTGATCACACAATCCGGTTTGAATTCCTTAAAATACTTTTGCTTGAGTTCATTGATCGATTCGTAACGGTCGAAAATGGATGTGAAATTCTGTAAGAAAGTTTTCCCAACAGATACTTTATTATCTTCACTTACAATAGAAAAACCCTCAATTTCCAGCACATCAAAATCATCTTTCAGATTGCGGTAACCTCGATCATAACTGGCTACTTTTACTGTGTGACCTTTCTTAAGAAGGTGAGTGATCATTTCGCGAGAACGAGAAGAATGACCAGATCCTTCTCCCGATAAACTATATACGATTTTTGCCATAATGTTATTTGTTTTATGGGAAGTTGAATGTCAAGAATTTGGAAAGCATAAAAAAATTAGACAAATTTAAACCTTTTTGTGTCTTATCAAGTGAGAGGAAAAATGAAGTGGTCTGATGCAGAATTGATCGAAGAATATAATAGCGGAAACCTGGATGCCTTTCATTTATTTTATGAAAGGTATAAGGATATTCTATTCACATTTATTTATAATAGATGCAGAGAAGAAGCGAACGATCTTTTCCAGGAAACTTTTATGAAATTCATCGATGCTGCCAAAAAGAAAAAGATTGAAAACCCAAAATCTTATTTATTTCAAATAGCTATGAACTTAGTTCGAAATCTTGGAAGAAATGCAAAAGTTGTTTCATTGAGCGATGATTTCGACATTCCTAACTATGACGATGAACAGGATGATCTTATAAGTGAAGAATCATTACACGAATCATTAAAACAACTGGCACAGGAAAAACCATTGTTTTATGATATTTTACATCTGCATGTTTTTGCTAAAATGACTTTTAACGAAATTGGAAAATTGAAAGGTAAAAGCAAAGATACGATTGCTTCACGTTATCGCTATGCAATTCATTTTTTAAGAAAGATCCTGAAAGATGAATTAGACAAGGCAAAAGAGGTGAATTATGCTTAAAGATCAGATACTTAGAAAAGGATTGATCTCAGCACCGGAAAAATTGGAGATTGATGTTATACTTTATGCAGCTCAAGAATTAAATAAAGAAGAAGAAACTGATATTTTAGAAAATTTGAGCTGGCTGCCTTTTGCAGGATCATTGTTAATCATAAGGGATCTCTTAACCGGACAAAAGTTTAGAATTGTACCGGAAATTAAAATATAAAAAATACTCGTTACAAAGTTTGTCCTGGTAACGTATGTAATATTCCCAAGGTAAACATGAGAATGAGAAGATATTAAATTATTGGAGGAAAATATGAAAGACAAACACAAGAAATTTATACCACTATTTGTGTTGTTAGGAATCGGAATAGCATTCCTGCTGGGTTGGGTAATTCAGCTGCTTTGGAATGCAACTATAACACCAATCTTTGGATCAAATGCAATTTCTTACTGGCAGGGAGTTATGCTTCTGGTGCTGTTCAAGATCTTGTTCAGTTCTCATTATAATGTGCATAAAGAACACCATAAGAAATTTCATCATACCCAACCGGAATTTATTCGCAGACATTTACATGATGAAGATGAAAAAACAGAAAACAAATCAGAATAAATCCTAACTTGATGAAGTGAAATAAGCAAAAGCCTTTCAGGAAGAATTCCGAAAGGCTTTTTGTTCCTTTAAAGTTATTTTTTCTTTATTTCATTAAAATTTAAGATCAGATTCATAAGAATACCAACAATAGCAGACAGACCAAGTCCGCTTAATTCAATTTTCCCAAAATTAAATTGAGCCCCACCTAAACCTAACACCAGCATGGCAGCACTGATCATTAAAATTTTGGGATTGGTGAAATCAACTTTATGATCTACCATATTTTTAATACCGATCGATGAGATCATTCCAAACAGCAAAATGGAAATTCCACCAATTACAGGACCGGGAATTGTAGAAATAATTGAAGTAAATTTGGGAACAACAGAGAGCACAATGGCAAATACAGCAGCTATCCTCATAATGAGAGGATTATAAACACCGGTTAATGCGACAGCTCCGGTATTTTCGCTATAAGTTGTATTGGCCGGACCACCGATAAGAGCAGAAAGTGATGTAGCTATTCCATCACCCAGCAGAGTTCTGTGAATACCGGGTTTTTCGATGAAATCTTTGCCAACCACATTTCCGATAGCCAGAATATCACCAAAATGTTCAACAATTGTAACAACAGCTATAGGTACAATAATGGATATTGAACGAGTTGTGAAAACCGGTAGTGAAAAGTTAGGAATACCAAACCAATTAGCTTCTGTGATTGAAGTGAAATCAACAATTCCCACAATGATGGCCAGCATATATCCGGAGATCAGGGAAATAAGTACTGGCAGCATGGAAAGAAATTTCAAACCTTTTTTCAAAAAATAGATCTTTACGAAAACAGCAACGGTAAAAGTGAATAGAGCAATTCCCCAGCAGCCGTTAATACCAATTTTTTCTACAATATCAGGAGCAAAAGTTCCGTTCGCATTTTTAATAGCAACCGGAGCCAGGATAAGACCAATAAGCACTATAATGGGTCCGGTGACAAAAGGAGGAAGTATTTTGTGAAGAACTTCAGCATTCACGAATTTGAAAATGAAAGCAACTACAATGTACAATAAACCTGCGATAACAATGCCGCCAAGAGCCTCTGGTAATGATCCACCCTCGGCTGTGGAAACAGCAATGATCCCCGGGATAAAGGCAAAAGATGAACCGAGAAATACAGGTACTTGAAACTTGGTGAGAAAGTGAAATAGTAACGTTCCTATACCTGCTGCAAAAAGAGTAACACCGACATCTAATCCGGTAATAAGAGGTACCAGCACTGTGGCACCAAACATCACAAATGTGTGCTGTAAACCCATGATAATGTTTTTGCTGCTAAGATCCTTCATAAACTCTCCTCCTTGATTTTTTAAGTTTCAACATCCAGTTAATTTCATACTTGTTGCCTTTTGATTGTTGAACATATTATTGAAATTCAAACAAAATAATTTGGAAAATAATTACAAGTAGTTTATAAACTACCAATCCGAATTGTAACGCAACTTTGGAATGTACGAATTTCCTCTGAGAACACTCGGACATTTGTCACTATTTCATCAACAGCATTTTCCTGGTTTTTTCGAAATTTCCTGATTTCAATTTATAGAGGTAAATTCCGGATGAGACATGTTTACCGGAATCGTCGGTGCCATTCCAGACTACTGAGTAAGTGTTGCTTCCCGCTTGTGTCATCCTGAGCTCTGTCGAAGGACGGGGAGTAATTGAATTAATTTTACCAAACCCTTCGATACTCTGCTGTGCAGAACTCAAAGAGACAGAAAGGTTCTTCACTTTTTGACCTTTGAGGTTGTAGATTTCCAGTGTCACAAACGAGGACGTTTGTGTTACAGAAAAGCTGATGGTCGTTGCTGGATTGAAGGGATTGGGATAATTGGATAATTTGATCGGGGATACTGGTAAATAATCACCTGAAACACCTGCAGCAAGCATCAGATTGATTGAATTATATATATTCAGCCTTCCACCGGATGCAGTAGCACTTATTAAATCTGGGATTTGATCCACTCCATCGAGAAGATATTGTTTTATTTCTAAACATTTTCCAGCTGGATTAGCTTCATATTCCAACAAAAATTCTTCTGACGCTACTGAAAACATCATTGCTACAGCACCTGCCAAATGAGGTGCAGCCATTGATGTGCCGGTTTTGTATGTGTAGCCATTATTATAATTTGTAGAATATACATGTGTACCCGGTGCGCCAAGATCTATCGTCTCCAAACCAAATGCTGCACTTCCATTCTTTGTATCATTATTTGTAGTATTTGTAACCGTAATAAGATAATCACTGTCGCACGCTGTAGGCATATCTCCTACTTCATCTACATTCTGGTTTGAATTCATTGTTGCAGCTGTGCTTAGAACACCGGCAATACCTAAAGAATCATACATAGCACTCCACAAGGGATAATTGGCAGGATTTCCAAAATCCACTCCAAAAGAAGCATTGGTGGAAATCACAAAAGCTCCAAATTCTCCATCAGTTTCATTCCAGAGCTGACGCATTTCCAAGGCATAACCATAAGCTTCTACAACTATTGATTCCACATTAGAATCACCAGCGATCGGCATGATCTTAGCATTCCAATTCACACCAGTAACACCAAGATTATTATTCCCTATAGCTCCGGCAATACCAGCTACGTGGGTACCATGACTGTCTGTAGGAACAAATCCCGTGTGAGAATAAGCGTTCCAACCATCATAATCATCCACATAACCATTATCATCATCATCTACGCCATTATTTGGAATCTCATTTTCATTTTTATAGAAATTCAAATCATCATGATTAAGATCGCATCCTCCATCAACAACGGCAATAACCAGAGTATCTCCCAAAACGGTAACTCCACCAGGATTGATTTCCCAGGCATCAGTCGCATCAATATCAGCATCTGCAGTTCCACCAGATTGACCTGTATTATACATATTCCATTGCAGGTTGAATGATGTATCGTCTGGAATTATCTCTCTTTTGGAAATGTAATGATTGAATTGTGCTTCCAAAACCATCGGATGATTTTTGATATCTTGCTTGATTACAGAATCATCTACTTTCCCAGATTCGAAGCTAAATAACCAGATATTCATCCTCTTAGAAAGAAGCCTTATCTTCGTTAATTTTATTGTATTCATATCTGCTTCAAGGTTTTCAATGATCATATCGCTATTGTCGGAGATCTGGATCATTATCTCCCCGGGAACATAGGCTGTTTCGTCAGCAAAAACACTTAAACAAAAAAGTGTTAAAACAAAAATTGAAACAAATTTATACATTTTTCCTCCAATTAAATTTATTTCTTATCTGAAAATGCAAGTTTTAAACCAACCGGGCGGTGGTCGGAAATATAATTGTCATATTCATTCCAAAGTCCTTCCATAAAACTATCGATAAGTATTGTGTTTATATTTGAATCTGCCAGAGCAAATTCATCAAATAATTCATTCGTAATAAGAATGTGATCTAAATGGCTGGGCCAGCCGGGATATGACCAATTAGTCGAAGGTCCCTGGGCAATATCCATATCTGTGAAAGTGTATTCTAATGGCTTGTTTATTAATGTCCAGAAAACATTATTCACTTGAACATCAATAAGTTCATCGTTGAAATCTCCCAAGACAATTACGTTCGCATCTGGCAAATTTTCTGCAATGTATTCGTCCAGTAAATTACATGCTTCAAAGCGTCTTGTTTCCTCATCCCAGGGATCATTTAAATTCATAGTTCCGTCACCTGAAGCTTTGAGATGATTGTCGATAACAAAAAATTCTTCATCCTGAAAAGTAAGCTGCATTAGAAGCGGCCTACGCGGGAAAGGACGACTGGAATTACCAAATTCATAGATATCAATCATTTGAATGCTGCTTTCATTGTAAATGTAGGCTAGATTTATTTCATAGGAAGCACTGTTTGCTCGATATCCAGCCCAGGAATCTTCTGTATCCAATAAATTGATCTGCTCCAGCAATGTTTCAAAATAAGCATTGCTCTCTATTTCCTGCAATGCGTAAACTTCAGCATCAATCACCAGCATCAGCTGAGTTATGTAATCAACTGTTGTCTGGTTAGCTTTTGGAAAGTGTTCAATATTCCAGGTTACAACATCGAAAGTCTCCTCTGTTCCAAACTCCAAGCCTTCAAACCAGACCGATAAATATAATGAAGCTTCGTTACTCCAAGTAGAGAT
>QMNP01000069.1 GCA_003647825.1 Candidatus Cloacimonadota bacterium | reverse complement strand
TATCAAATTGGCCATGCACATCACTAAGTGCGAAGATTTTGGTTACGTTACTGAAAATGTAAGGCTCGGGAAGTTTCTCTTTTCTGGAAATCTCAAATTCACCTTCCAGGCCATCCAAACTGAAAACCATTGTTTCATCATCAGCTAAGTTAAAGGATTTATTTACTAAGTTATCTTCCAATATGTATTTCACTACAGCTTCAGATTCTTTCCAAAATATATAAGGTCCATCGGTTAATGGTTCTTTTTTATTATCACCGAATTGGATTTCCTGAGCTGATATTTGAAGAATAAATGAAATCAATATTAGAAAAGAAATGACTCGAATAGGTTTTATCATAAAACTATTCTCCTTTGATCACGAATTTTTGCTTAGTGAGAATCTTTCCCATGATAACCGAAGATAAAATGATAAGCGGCAGAGAAACAAGCAAGCGGATTATTGTAAATTTTATACCCAAAAAGGTTGCTTCAAACACAGCCATAGGAATTCGGCACACAGCTGAAGCTCCTACGTAAGTAAATACTACACTTAGTTTTGCACCCTTGGAATGCAGTACTGCAGCGATGGGGAAAGCTACATACAAACCGCCAATAGTTGTTCCAGAAAGTAAGATAGCCCATAGAAATGCTAACCAGGATGAATCTTCACCGAGATGTTTTTCGATAATTTCCCGCTTTACCCAAACTTCAAATAAGCCGATCAAAATAAAAACTACAGGTACAATCTTGATCATAGATAAAGCAAAGGTAATGAAGTTAGCAGTAATTTTTTCTCCGCTTTCCCAATGAAACAGATAAGAGGTAACTAGGAAAATCAGGAAAATGAGATATAAGATATTCCTGATCTTCATATGCCAATTTCCCCAAATAAGATACCTATAACAACGGAGACTATTAAAGAGATCACAAAAAAGATCGCATTTCTGATAATAGTTACTTTGCTGCCAAGAAATTTCTTTTCAATAGGAAAGGTAAGAATTCCCACCAGCATCAAAGTAGAAGTGAAAGCAGAAAGAACCATATAGGGAATCCCCTGCTGACGTAAAATACCAGCCAGTGGAAAAGCTATGAATCCCGGCATTAAGGTGAGAGATCCTAAAACAGAGGCAAAAAAAGTTCCCAGGTATTTATTGCTACCTCCTAAAACCTTCAGTATCAGTTCCTGCGGCACTAAAAATAGTACGATCGAGATAAAAATGAGCATAGTTAAAAACGCAGGCAGTATCTTAGTGAATTTTTTGTAAGCTATTTTAATGGCTTTTTGAGTTTTCTTTTTGTTCGTCAGGAAAGAAACTACCAGTAAAATTAGAGTTGATAGATATAAGAATTGCATGATATTTCTTTGATCTGAAGTTTCTCAAATTCAGTTTGTGTAAAAATTCGATAATGTGGATTATATGTAGTTCGAAAATCCTGAGAATGTGAGATCACGTATTCATTTTCAAAAAATATTCTCTGCAGGAAATTGCTGTCATGTTCAAAATTTGGAATTTCCAGAGAAGATGCTTCCAAAATTTTCTCAATTTGCTGCCATTCATATATCCACTGTTCATTGCTAATATTAGATTTGAATCTGCTGCTGGCCAGAAAACCTGCATAATAATCATTGAAACTTATCAAATTCATTTTTACTGCAAGCAGATTAACTCTGTAAAAGATCTGGCGATAATTGATCTTCTGATAAAGATCAGTTTCAAAATTGGTAGATTCATTCAACTCTTTGTATATAAAATCTATGGCAGAGAGGTAATCTGAAACGAAATGTCCCGGGCCAAATGTACCTTGGAAAAATAGTTTGTAGTAATCTCTGAGGTTTGCCTTGGGGTGAAGTTCAAATTCTTCTTCAGCAAGTTGTAATATGGTTTTTTCAAAGGACACGGAAAAATATTCCCCGCTCTAAATGTTCGCTGCAGATTTTGTTTTTTTCGATAAGATTGCTGATATATTTATTTAGCTCATTCAAATGCAATCCCAGCATTTCTGCCAGATCTTTGTCTGTACAAGGACGACGCAGCAAGGTTTCCAATATCCTTTCTTCAATGTTGGAATTGAAGCTTTTTACTTTTGTTCTGGATTTGAACTTGGCGATGATCTCTACTGGCAGAGGTGCAAAGAAGGTCTTTATTTCTTCCATTTTTTTTCTGGAAAGCGGCTTAACGTTCTTTTCAGTTCCGGGTCTGTCTAGTGTATTCAATTGAATTTGATCCGGATTAATTTTGAGAATTGCTTCTTTTAATTTTTGTAATTCGTCATCTGAATCATTAATGCCGGGTACAAAGAAGATTTCCAACCACATCACAGATTCAGATTCCTGTCTGAATTTGATCAATCCTTCAATTATATCATTGATTTTTATTTTTGGATTTGAGCGATTAAGTTTTCTGAAAATAATATCCGAAACAGCATCCAATGACGGCAGCAATAGATCAATTGGACTGATCTCATTACGTAAGTTTGCATCAGACAACAAACTGGAATTGGTGATCAAACACAATTTATAGGTTGGATATTTCTCTTTGATGAATTCGATTAATCTTCCAATTCCGCTGTTTAGAGTTGGCTCACCTGCTCCTGAAAAAGTTATGTAATCCAGTTCCGGTTTTTGTGTTAAATAATGATCCAGTTCTATGATCACATCGTCGATGGGAATATATTCTTTTCTATCTGTTGTGAGGTTAGTTGTTGCTCCCGATTCGCAGTAAGTGCAATTGAAGCTGCATACTTTGAAGGGTACCAGATCAATTCCCAGTGATATTCCCAATCGTCGGGATGGAACTGGGCCGAAAAGATGTTTGTATTTCATAATAATTGATCTTATAGAATTACTAAAGGTGATCACTAACCTGAATTTTCAGGACTTTTAAACTAAAAGAAATATCAATAATCAGTAGAACAACACCAGAGATCAACACGATCGGCGAGATTGCTGATTGCATCAATTGAATTAAATTTTGAATATTTTCCATAATTTGTAAATTTGCGGAGATGTTTCATCTCCGCAAGAGATTAATATCTTTTTACACTTTCCCTTTAATTTCTTTTTCTACATTCAAAGCGATATTATTCACTTTTTCCAAAAGTGTATCTGCTTTGGTAAGAATATCAAATTTGAAAGTTTCATCATCGATTCCAGCCATGTTGATCTTCACATTAAGATAAGCTGCTTTAGCCGCTGCATTAGCTGTGATAGCACCAACTCCGGCATCGGAAAGAGCGTTTTCATTTCCAATTCTGGCTATTTTTTGGGAAAGTTCAACAGCTTCCAGAGCTATTCCCAGAGTTTCCATTGGAACAAGAATCGCTTTTTTTGTTGATTCCTGAATTGCATCAAGACGGATCTTCTTCTCTTCATCTGTTTTCTTGGGCAGACGGGCTGCATCCATCATATCATAAAATGCCTGGGTATCTTTATCTATAGCATACATGGAACGCTCTTTTATATCTTGTCCTATTTCAGCCAGTTCTTTAGCTTCTTTCCAAACTTTTTCATATCCTTTTTTTCCAAAAGTAAGGTTAGATACCATGGCAGAAAGTGCTCCCGACATTCCAGAGCAGAGAGCCGCAACACTGCCGCCGCCTGGAGCGGGAGAATCTGTAGAAAGTTCATCAGCAAATTCAGTTAAGGTCATGTTTACCAGATTATCTTGCTTCGCAATAGCATATTCAATTACTTTTTCATCAATATCAAAATCTGTCAGGTCATCCAATCCCATTGATTGAACTGCTGTTTCAATGATCATCTTTTCTGGAATTCCAGCACTTTCTCCCAAACGTTTTAAATAATATTTTCCAGCCATCAGGATTGCTTCTTTGGGAATAAGACCCACAAGTTCACTTCCAGTAATTTGAATACCTTTTTTCACAGCCATTTCTCTAACTTTTTCCAGCACCAGATGCGGAGGAGTAATGTTGTAGTTCGTAAGATTAATACTGATCTGAGCACGATTGTATTCGTCGATGAACCAGCCAACAGCTTTACAGTTTTTAAAGAGCCCGGGAACCATAACTTTTTTGCCGTCTTTATCTTTTACGATCTTCTTGTTTTCATCTCTTTTGAAACGGCCTTTTTCACGAATAGAAAGAGCCAGATCATGAGCTTTCTTTTTATCTCTGGAATTGAGGTTTATATTGTAGGCGATAAGGAATTCACGAGCAGAAACTGCAGTAGCACCAGATTTGGGATTAAATTTATGAGGACCGTAATCAGGTTTCCATTCTTCCTTACCTTCTCTGACAGCTAATCCTTCGTATTCACCTTTTCGTACTTCTGCCAGGTTCTTCCACAATGGTTTTGTAGCTGCATATTCGTACATGTAAACTGGAATTCCCAGTTCTTCACCTACACGTTTTCCAACTTTGTGGGCAAATTTCACACAATCATCCATGGTTACACCACTTACGGGAACAAACGGACAAACATCAGTAGCTCCCATACGCGGATGTGCTCCGCTGTGTTTGGTCATATCGATCAGCTCAGAAGCTTTTTTGATAGCCTGGAAAGCTGCTTCCATCACTGGCTCCGGTTCTCCAACAATCGTTACAACTGTTCTATTTGTATCTGCACCAGGATCGACATCAAGGAGTGTTGCTCCGTCAACAGCTTTAATCTTATCAGTAATTTGCTCAATGATTTTCAGATCGCGACCTTCACTGAAATTTGGAACACATTCAACTATTCTCATTTCTTCTTCCTCCGAATATATGTATATTTATTAAATTTCTCTTTACCTTCCGAACGGTTGAGACAGCTTGCTGTTGAAAGCTTCGGAACGGTGAAAGTGCATTAAGAATTCTCAACCGTTGCCAAGATTCTCGCAAGCTCAGCCATTTGGTATTTGAAAGAGCTTTCAGCGATTGCCTGCCGGCAACGCATAGTTGCAAGGTTTCACTTCTATTCATTAATCAATACACCACTTCCACTGGCAGCAGCGCGATTTTCCCGATTTCATCTTTTAAAAAATCTATACCGGAATGTTTCAGCTCATCCAGCATAAAATCAATTCTATCTTTCTCTGTGACTGCCATGATGATCTTGGCATAGCTTTCTCCCTGTCCCATCGAATTCCTGAATCCTGCAAAAACAGGCATATCAAAGACCAGTTTATGTCCCAGAGATTCACCCGAAAGCACAATCGGATCTTCAATTCCTGCTTCGGCAAGAGCCATTAATATATCGTCCAAATATTTTTCTTTATTGATTTGTAATATCGCAAACATGCCTACTCCTTAACATGAGTTTCCCCGGCTTTCACCAGAGCTATTTTTGCCATTATTGGACCTATAAGCATAATAATAAAAGTTGTTGCTGTCATCACGCCCATTACTTGTTTTGCTTCAAGCCGCATTCCCAATTCTTCCAGAGCAGTCGAAGCGGCCAAAGCCAAACCAATTGCCACACCTGCCTGTGAAAGTAATGTGAATCCAAGGTATTTTATTGTGCTTGCTGGTGCTTTAGAAATCTTTGCTCCTGTAAATGCACCACCCCATTTACCCAAAGTACGGGCTAAAATATATATGGCAATTAGAAGTGCATAACGTGTAATAAGATGCACATCCAATCGGGTACCAACTAAAACAAAAAACCAGACATAAATGGGAGGTGACCAGTCACCAACTGCTGTGAAAATCTTTCGTGCAACAACAGAATTGAAATTCACCACCACGATCCCAACAGCCATATTCATTAAAATTGGTGAGAGTTCGAGAGCTTGTGAAATACCGCAATTCAATAGGATTATACCGATAGTAAAAAGCAGTAACAATACTCTATCATGAATGCGTTTGGCAATAAAACTTAGAACAAAACCAATACCAACTCCCAATCCGATCTCCATCACGATTTCTAAACCAGCATGACCAAGTGAGGCCAAAACTGAAGAGTGCTGAGGAGAGTTACCGCCACCCAGTAATATAATAGCAATAGGAATAGAAAGAGTATAGATCAAAAGACCATAAATATCGTCCAAGCCCATTACTGCATACAAGGTGGAAGTAAGGTTTCCCTTCGCTTTGTATTGCCGGATCACATCTACAGTACCGGCTGGTGCTGTTGCCGAAGCTAAAGCACCGTAAATTAGTCCCAAAGCAATATTATTTAAAATTAAAGCAGTAGCAATTCCCACCAGCAAGAAGGCTGCCGTTGCTTCAAAAATAACTATTACAATAATAGATTTTCCTAGCTTTTTGAGTTCTTTGAATTTTAATTCTCCTCCAATTCCGAAACCAAGAAAAGACAATGTGATTGTATTCACGACATCCAAAGAAGCTATTTGTTCGTTGGAAATTAACTTCAAAATTGCAGGTCCCATGATCGCACCGGCAATAATGTAACCTACTACTAAAGGAGATTTGAGAAGAGTGGTTCCTCTTGCCGCAAGCAGGGCAAAAATAATGGAGCCCCCCATGAAAAGAAGGAAATATGTACTATTCATAATGTTCCTTAATATTTCTTAGAAATATAACGCTCGGGTATCATTTTACTAAGAGAACGACTTTTGTTATCATTGTTGTTCAATGATTGTTTTATACATTTCAACAGCATTTTGGGCAGAAATCAGTTTGTTTACAAAGTCTTTATTTTTGAGTCTGAGTACGAGACGTGAAAGCAATTTGATGTAATCTTTATTTTGTGTATCGGAAGCACCGATCATAAAGATAAGTTTCACTGGTTTATCATCTATGGAAGCATATTCCAAACCTTCTTTTTTGCGTCCTATAGCGATAACGAAATCCTTAACGGTCTTATCTCTGGCATGAGGGATTGCTATCTCGTAGCCAATGCCTGTGCTCATTAGTTTCTCACGATTGAAAATTGCTTTGCGGAATTTTTTGCAGTTTGTGATGAGCGGACTTTTACAGATTACATCCAGAAGTTCATTCAGGGCATTTTTTTTGTTGTCGCTGGCAATATCAATGATGAAATTCTCATTTATCATATCGGAAACTTTTAAGATTCTTTCCATATTAATTCTCCATTATTTAACTATATATATAATACAATCTCTTTATCACTAATTAATTTGGACTGGTTAAAACAGACCGTTTTAAAGTCAATTTTTTTATGAGAAAAAGAAAGTCACACATTTAGAGAGACTGTATTCTCACTCCTAAGTTTCTGCTTGGGAATCCAATACTTTGTGAAACTTTGGCTTCACTAATCCAGCAGCAGAAGCTGTCGAAATTAATCCATCACGAACTGGAAAGTTCGTAATGAGAATCCTTTTTTTATTTCAGCAGCAAACACTTCCTGCTGGCTTTGGTTTTTCCATTAACCTTCAATTTGTAGAAATAAACTCCGCTGGAGACTTGCTTCTCATTATCATCTTTTGCGTCCCAGGCAACACTGAATTCATTCCCT
>QMNP01000068.1 GCA_003647825.1 Candidatus Cloacimonadota bacterium | reverse complement strand
CTTGTACATTCCAAAAAGATAGCCAATTTCGCGTCCACCTACTCCAATGTCACCAGCTGGAACATCTGTATTTGCCCCTATATGACGGAATAATTCGCTCATAAAACTCTGGCAGAAACGCATGATTTCGTTATCAGATTTTCCTTTAGGATCAAAATCTGATCCACCTTTACCACCACCCATTGGAAGAGTTGTAAGACTGTTTTTGAAAATCTGCTCAAATCCAAGAAATTTGAGAATACTGAGAGTAACACTTGGGTGAAAGCGTAAACCACCCTTGTAAGGTCCTAATGCACTGTTAAATTCAATTCTGTAACCACGATTAACTTCAACTTCACCTTTATCGTTGGTCCAGGGAACTCTGAACATGATTGTTCTTTCAGGTTCAACAATCCTTTCCAGAATTTTTGCATCTTTGAATCTGGGATTAGATTGATAAATATCCCATACCGATTCTACAACTTCATGTACTGCTTGTAAGAATTCAGGTTGAGCTGGATTTTTTGCAGCTACACGATCCAAAAAGGCTTTCATTTCCATTACATCCTCCATAAACTTCTCTTTTTTTTTGAGCACAAAAAGAAATGATAGATTATTATGTCAATCTTTGTGATATTTTTTTAATTAAATACTGTAAAATATTTATAGTTAGGATTATCATCAAAATAAGAACCCCCCTTTGCTGGGGGCTTCTTATTGTAATTAAATTTAGTTTTTGATCTATACTTGATTAAGCTTTGTTGTTATACAATACCCTGATCTATCATTGAATCTGCAACTTTTATGAAACCGGCAATGTTGGCTCCGTTAACATAATTAACGAAATCACCATCAGTACCATATTTCACACATTGATCATGAATAGCGATCATGATATTGTGAAGTCTTTCATCCACTTCTTCACGTGTCCAGCTTAAACGAAGGCTGTTTTGAGACATCTCGAGTCCTGATGTAGCAACACCACCAGCATTTGCAGCTTTACCAGGACCATAAAGGATCTTAGCAGCCAGGAATACTTCCACACCAGCAGGAACTGTAGGCATATTTGCACCTTCAGATACAACCTTACAGCCTGCAGCTACAAGAGCTTTAGCATGATCTTCGTTGATTTCATTTTGGGTAGCACTTGGCAGAGCAATATCAACTTTTGGAATTTCTTTTCCTACCAGATCCCAAACAGATTTTCCTGCATAATATTTTGCATCAGGATATTCTTCAACATACTCGCTGATCCTGCCGCGTTTAACGTTTTTAAGATGCATTACGTAAGCAAGTTTTTCAGCATCAATACCATCTTCATCTACAATAGATCCAGAAGAATCGCATAGACTGATTACTTTCCCGCCATAATAATTAACTTTTTGTGTACAGTATTGAGCTACGTTACCTGCACCGGAAACAACACATGTTTTGCCTGCCCATTCGATATTTTTAGTCTTCATCATTTCATTGGCAAAATAAACTTGGCCATAACCTGTAGCTTCAGGACGGATTAGGCTTCCACCCCAATTAAGGGCTTTACCAGTAAGAACTCCTACAAATTCGTTACGAAGTCTTTTGTATTGGCCAAACATGTAGCCAATTTCTCTTCCACCAACACCGATATCACCAGCAGGAACATCTGTGTTTGCGCCGATGTGACGCTGAAGTTCTGTCATGAAGCTCTGGCAGAAACGCATAACTTCATTATCAGATTTTCCTTTAGGATCAAAGTTAGATCCACCTTTACCACCACCCATAGGAAGTGTTGTAAGGCTGTTTTTGAACACTTGCTCAAAACCGAGGAATTTCAGGATACTGAGATTTACACTTGGATGGAAACGAAGCCCGCCTTTGTAGGGGCCGATAGCACTATTGAATTCTACACGGAAACCACGGTTAATTTGAACTTCACCATTGTCTTTTACCCATGGTACACGGAACATGAGGACACGTTCAGGTTCGATGATCCTTTCCAGTACTTTTGCTTCTTTGTAAATTGGGTTAGAGTCGTATGCTGGCCAGATAGATTCAACAACTTCTGTAACAGCCTGCATAAACTCAGGTTGATTTGGATTTTTTGCAGCAATGTTTGCTAAAAATTCTTTCATTGTCATAACAACCATCCTCTATTATTTGATTATTTGAAAAAAATTTTTTACACCGTTAAGTGTCAAGGATTTCAAAAGTTTTTTACATTTTTTTTTAAGTCTAACTCACGGAAGGTTTGGAGATGATTGCCAGGCCTGTTTTTCCATCAATTTTTATCACTAACGGATTATCAAAACTAATGTGAATAAAATACTCCCCAACTGTTTTCGGCTTTATTGTTTTCAACCATTCCCAATTAATAAAATCAATTTCAGATGTGTAAGAAACATTAAAATAACCTGCATTCATCGCCACCAGATTGTGAAAGAAATGACTTCCCTGTGACGCCTCTATTACAAAGTTTTCCAGGCTTGCTTCTACAATGATCTTAGCCTTGCAGATTTGATCCCAGCGAATTGGTATTCCCAGAAATCTGTCACTTGTTCCCCATCTGCCAGGTCCTATAAGAATATATTCCTTTCCCTGTTCATTTAGTGCATCATTAATTTTAGATATCTCTGCGGCCATATTTAACGTTTGTGTATTATCGAACTTATCCGGATCGATAAAAACGATATCTTTAACAGTCTCGATAATTCCATTTCCCATACCGTGTGAAGTTAGCAGAACTAAATCACTTTTATCTACACTTTTCAGATCTATATTTATATTTTCCTTATTTACAGACAATGGTCTGATCTGCAAAAGATTAAAGGTAGAATTATTCATACTATAATCTAAAGTTACGGCAAATTCGATTTCCACAGGAACACCTAATGATATTTCTCCAATCTCCAGAACTCTTCTTAAAATCGAGGCAAGAGGAAATTTTTCATAGTGGATCTGATTTCGGAACGTTATCACCCTGGGACCAGTTACAAATTTACCATCCAGGAATTGAAAATTCTTGTAATCCCAAATTGAAGAAAGTTCTTTGAATACACCATCAAGATGTGAAGATCTAATACGGCACTTCTTTTGAAAAGTATCTTCATCTAAAATTTCATAATCTAAGTCTGATTTTGACAAATCCACAGCATAAAAATCTCGCTGGTTGTTTTCGACAATTCCTGCAGGTTCAAGCATGTCAATCCTGGGAAAGTTGGGACAAAATCGAAATGCGCGTTCACCATCCACAACCGCCCTGCCCAATCCTACAGCTAACGCCGCAATTCCATCTTCATGACTCATAGCAGATGTAGGATAAAAATTATATGATTGTGCTGCGCCGGAAAAATGTGGATAAAACAGGTTTTCTTTATCTACCGTGCCAATAATCTCCTGGATAATAACTGCCATTTTTTCTTCTTCGATCTTATAATTGATGCTCTCAATATACCTTCTTGCACCTTTCTGAAATGGAGATGCAAATACCATTTTTATTGCATCACAAAGATGCTTTAGCCGCACAGTTTTATCAGGATGATTATTGGGAATCATAAACGTGCGGTAGATTCCGGCAAAAGGTTGAGATTGGGAATCTTCTAAAAGACCGGAAGAACGGATTGCAATTGGTTTTTGAATGTTATCTACCAAAGTACTTAATTTTTCTAGAAGCTCCTTTGAGATATTACTTTTGATAAAAAGAAGATCGATTTCTTTATCACTATTTTGTATTATTTTATCTGTAATCAGATTATTCGATTCCATAAATATATCAAATTCATTCGTGCCAATAATTGCAGTTCTAGGAATCCTGATATTAATACTTTCAAATTCTTTTTCCAATTCCATCGTCACCAGAAGAGCATTTAGAAAAGCTAAACCACGCCCTTTGCCACCCATCGAACCTTCAGCCAATTGCGTAATTTTTTCGTCTTCTGTAAAGATGGATGGATCATAAGTTACGACTTTCCCTCTATTCTGCTGTTTTCGAACTTCGTGAATTGCGTTGATAAGAAAGCTTCTTAACTCTGAAATCGAGATAAAGGCGGATAAGTTCATACCTTTCATAACACGAGCAATCTGAACTTCGCTATGAGCGATCAGCCAGGAAGAAAAATGATTTTGCTTTGCGTGGAAATCAATCGACTCATCTGGAACTTTTTCCAGCATCTTTTCCAGGTGGTAAACTGTTTTTGCTTTTCCGATAACCTCTCCATTCTTCTTTCGAAAAATGAAATCTCCAAAACCCAGGTTAGTTCGAACAAATTGTTCCAGATCATTCATTAGATTATCAGAGTATTTATAGAGAAATTCAGCTTTCAATTTCCTTGCTTCTACTTTATTATGTTCATCTGCTGATTGTAGTAATAGAGGTAGATCCGGGCTGCTTTGTCTAATCCTGGTCAGCAGCTTGATACCACCCATATAATCATAATTATTATTGATTTTCAGGTTTGCATTAGATATGATGCAAAGCATATTATCTTTATATTTGTTATAGATCGCAACAGCATCTTCATAATTATGAGCCAATAATATTTTGGGTCTGGCTCTCATTTTCAACCTTTTATTTACAAGATCTCTCTCTGCATCTATCAACTCCTGTGTTAATGACATTCCTACAGTATAAAAAAGAGGTAGAAATGCTGAATAGTAATCTATAGAGCTTTCTACCAGCAATGCTATTCTCACGTCAGCTATGCCTGTATCATTCTCCACATTAAGTTTATCTTCGATCGATTTGATCATAGCTACAAATAATTTTGAATCTCCTTTCCAGAGAAAAATATCATCAAAACATACAGCTTTTTCGTGGTCTGACTCAATCAGATTTATATATGACTGCTTATTCAAGAGCAGTAAAACAGGAACACCCGGTTGTTTTGCTTTGATCTGCTGGCTTAGTTCGTAAGGAGTAATTGTTCCAACACGCATCATAATAATAACTGCATCAAATTCTTTCTCATCCATAGCAGCTAAAACATCATCGGAAAAAGACACAGTAGTAATGCGAGGTGACATCATCAGGTCCATTTGTCTATAATCGCCGTAGATCTGTTCTGAAAGCCGGCCATCCTGTTCTAATACATAAGAATCAAAAAAACTTGCGACAAGAAGTATTTCTTTTACCCGATGTTGCATGAGATGATGAAATATATCTTCACCATATTTAAATTTACTGTAATAATAACCTAGTTCACCTGGTTTCATAGTATAATTCTCGATTTAGTTCAATTAGATTTATGGATGAATGAGATTCCTTTTCTTCCATCCATCTTAACTACAACTGGCTCATCAGTTTGAATATGAATAAAATATTCCGTTTTTTCTTCAACCGGCTGCTGCTTCAACCAGTTCCACTCTATAAAATCGTCGGAAGAATTGTAAGGAACAGTGAAATAACCTGTATTCATGGATACAAGGTTGTGGAAGAAATGCGTTCCTTGCGAGGCATCAACTACGAAGTCTTTCAGTCCTGCTTCTACGATAATCTTTGCTTTATTAATTTCGTGCCATTTTACAGGAATGCCGAGAAATCTATCTCTGGATCCCCAACGACCTGGCCCAATGAGAATATATTGCCTGTTCAGATCCTTCATTTTCTTATTTAAGTGGGCAATTTCCTGCTGCATTTCAATTGTGTGCATTCGATCAAACTTATCCGGATCAATAAATATTATATCGTTCAAATTGGAGATCACGCCATTTCCCATACCGCTATTTGTATATAGGAAAAGCTCTTCTTTTACAATATCATCTGAATTCACATAGATCTCATCAGTATTGACTGTGAGAGGTCTTATTTGAAGCACATAAAATGTTGGGTTTATACCTTTTGCAGCATCTTTAGTAAGATCAACAGCAAATTCGATCTCAACAGGAACTCCCATAGCTTTTTCACCAATTTCCAGAATTTCCCGGCAAATATCTGCCAATGGGAAGTAATTATACATTAAGATATCTGCAAAAGTTACAACTCTGGGACCCTTCCCTGCCAATCCATCCACGAGTCGATCATTTTCAAAATCCCACACAGAAACAAGATGATCCAGAGCACCGTATTTTTCAATTTCTCTTAATCGAATTTTTTTCAATGTTCCTTCTTCTGTATCGGATAACTTTAAATCATTATTACTTATATCTATTACATATACTTCTTTTTGAGATTCTCCCATCAGCTCTTCCTGCGGTATTAATTCCAGTTTGGGATAATTAGGAGAAAATCTAAATGCTCTTTCCCCCTCTACTATTGATTTTCCTAAACCAATTGCCAGAGAGACAACACCATCGCTGTTTTTAAGATAGGAAGTTGGATAAAAATTGTATGATTGTCCAACTCCTGAAATATGAGGATAATAGTAATCTCCAAATTTACTTCCCACACATTCCTGAATAATGACAGCCATTTTTTCTTCTTCGAGTTTATAATTAATACTTTCGATGTAATTTCGAGCTGTCTGCAAGTAAACAGAGGCAAAGACAAGTTTAATAGCATTTTCCAGATGTTTTAATCTCAAATCGTATTCCGGATAGTTATTGGGCAGCATAAAGGTTTCATAAATACCTGCAAAAGGTTGTGATTGGGAGTCTTCCAGTAAACCTGAAGAACGAACTGCAATGGGATAATCAACTCGTTCTATAAATGAAGCTAGAACCAGCTGAAGCTTGTCGCTCAGTTTACCGGATACAAAATGATCTTTAATTTGTTGGTCATCCTTTTTTGTAAGCCAGGCTCCAATACCATTATCGTGAATAAACTGATCATATTCACTTGTTCCAATGATAAATGTTTTTGGAATTTTTATGTGTACACCTTTAAAACGTTTTTCTAATTCCATTGAAACAAAGAGTGAATTGAGAAAAGCCAGACCACGACCTTTTCCACCAAAAGAGCCATCAGTAAGCCGAATTATTCCTTCTTCTACATCCAGTACATCAGGATCGAAATGAATGATCTTGCCGCGATTTCTCAGGTATTTAACTTCATTAAAAACATCAAGTATTACATTTCGAATATCAGCAGTATTCTGGAAATCTTCTACCTTTATGAATTTTAATTTTTTTGCAAAAAGAAATTCATTATGAGCAGCCAGCCAAGTTGAGAAATGATTATGACTGCTATGGTAGATCAAAGATTCATCTGGAATTTCCTGTAATTTCACCACAAAATCATCAATTGATCTAGCACGGTTAATTTCATTTCCATCTTTACTTCTAAAAATAAAATCTCCAAAGCCAAGATTCTTCACAATAAATTGCTGTAGATCATGCAAAAGTGTTTTTGAATTTTTATGAAGAAAATGAACTCCAAGTTCCAAGGCATCTTTTTCATTTTCCGATTCTGATGATTGAAGTAAGATAGGACAATCAATATTATGCATTTGCATATGTCGAATAAGCTTAATTCCAGCTTGGGGGTGAACCCTACCCTTGTAGCTGTAGCGAAT
>QMNP01000067.1 GCA_003647825.1 Candidatus Cloacimonadota bacterium | reverse complement strand
TAATCAAGAATCTGTAAAACGTATGCTTCTTTTGAAATAAAGTTAAAGATGATGGTGTATAACATATGCACCCACATTCAGATTGAGAGAAAAGCAAGAAGAACGTGGCGTGCTTGAACATTACAAGCAACTGAAAAAAAAATAAAAAAAATCGAGTGGTGGCGTCACAATTTCCAAACATATGGGATATGTATATAGAGGATAGATAAAAAAATAATAGGAAGAGAGTGTATCGAAATAAATAGGTGGTCACCAGTATTTCATCTCTCCACAACACTCCTCCCAAAGAGATAAATTATTTCAGATTCTTGGGATGGCAAGATTTTTGTGGGCTCTCTTCCTTCATTTTGTAATGAAGGGGGTTGATATGTTGTTCGTTATCTGTAAAAATAAGTTTGAGTAGATTTTGGGGACAACGTCACCGACACCCTTAGTCACAGATTTGAAATTAAACAAAATAAATTATTGGAGAAAAAAAATGAAAAAAATAATACTTATACTCGCTTTATTAAATGTCATTCTTTGTTTGTTTGGTGGGACTATTACTTGTAATTTTCAAGCAAATGGCTCTAACATAAATATTGATTATACATTGAGATGCTATAATGGTAGTGGTTATCAATCTTATAGTGGAAATAATATTGGTGTATCCACTAATAATGTTACAGCAGAAGATGTGGAAGTCAGTTATGGTTATTATCCTGTTCAATCAGAAGCTTGGCAAAGTAATTCAACGGAACCTATTTTTATAATTAACAATTTTACTCCAACCGGTCAAGGGAATTGGACTAGTAGTGTTCTTACAGTAAATGCTATTGCTGTATATCTGCGATTACAAGCAATCGAAACCTTTGTGACAGCATCTTATATATTACATTGTGCCGATAATTCTACTTATACTGGATACAACATAAATCTGTCTCCGATTGCACCAACACTTGTTTATATTCCAATAAACGCAGATACTTATCCAACCTGGTTAGAAGTAGATGGCTCAAGTGCATGTGGTCATGATTATGTTACAACAAATGAATTTGAATTTGATCAAGTACCTGAAATAATGAATGGATACCAATACTGGTGGAATGGACATGATTACAATGGAACATTTCAACCTCTTTATGTGCAAGGTTATCCGTATGAGAATGTAATGCTCTATGTCTATTCAAATGTTGATATCGACGATGCTGAGATAACTTATAGATATGATAATCCTTTAGAAATTGAAACTACTCAAATAAGTGATTTGGAAAATGGATGGAATTCCTTTTTATTTGAAGATGTAGGGCTTGAGTTGGCTGAAGCAGAGGTCATAGCCGAAGGAGTAGGAAGTGAAGAATGCACTTTTGATTCAAGTATTGAGTTTGTTTATAACTCTGAAGAAGATTGGTACGAAAACCGTGATGTAGAATTCTACTTCGAGAATAAAGAATTTCATGATGGCTGGAACTGGGAATCATTTCCTAAACTAACAATAATGGACCAATGAATTTTGTACCTGACCTTGAAAGCAATATATATCCTGGTAATTATGAAGATTTCTTGCTTTATGCAGAAAGCAATTACGAATTAGAGTATTATGAAGAAGATTGGACACCATATATCTTTATAATGTGGAGTACAAAGGGTGTAAAAATAGAATTGGATAACGATGACGATGAAATCTACATTGCTGATGGAACGAGGGTTGCAGAAGACACAGAAATAGATTTGCATGCAGGTTGGAATTGGATAGGTTATTGGATTCATCAATGCCAGGATATGAACATTGCTTTTGGTGAAAATCAAGCAGACGATTTCTGGCAATATGTAGAAGAAGTAAAATCGGAACATTGGTACTATGGTCCACAACCCTCCAATAATAGAGGTGAAGTAATTGGGTATAAGCCAAGTTTGAAAATGCGAGCATTAGAATATGGTAAGGCCTATGAAGTAAAACTTTCTCAAGACATCGATGATTTCTATTGGCAGGACGGTTCAGAAACTTCAGAGGGAGAAAAAAGGAGTACACCTGAAAACTTCACTTATGAAGATAAAGCTGATTATGAAGTTATTGATGTTTTGGATATTCCAGAAAACGTAACAGAAATTGGTGTATTCCAGGATGATACTTGCGTTGGAGCAGTTGTTGTAGAGGAATCCTCGGAACAAATTCTTGTCTATACAGAAAGTGCTTCCCGCGACCAAATTCCTTTTGAATTTGAAGTCGTTACAAACAGTAGATCTATTGAGAATGTACTCAATTATCAAGTTTTCAACGAACTCGATGAAGAATTTGAGAATCGTAGTTTAATTGCCGGCTCTCAATCCTATTCTGTTATTAGATTTGGCAGTTTTGAAGAACCTCAGAATGATATGGAAACGATAGAGAATGTTAATTTGATTGGTAATTACCCTAATCCCTTCAATCCAACAACTAATATCTCTTTCTCATTGCCTGTAGAACAAGAAATTGAACTTGTAGTTTATAATATGAAAGGACAAATCGTTCGTAAACTTGTTCAAGGTCAATTCACATCCGGTGAACACTCAGTTTCCTGGGATGGTAAAGATGATTCAGGTAAAAATGTTAGTTCCGGTTTGTACTTCTACAAACTTATAATGACGCACCGTGTGTGTCGCATAGACTTAGACATTTGGCTTGTCCAAGTGTCTAAGTCAGCGACAACACGTATGTTAAGCTCCGACTTCGGAGCGCAAACAGACTTCTCACGGTGCGTCATTAAGCCCGACGAAGGCGGGCTTAACACCTGATCAGGAAATTTCCAAGAAAATGTTGTTACTTAAATAATTCAAAAGGCAGGCGACAAGTTAATTCGTCGCCTGCCAATTCCTTACTGTCCCCCTTTGGAAGGGGGAACCAAAGGGGGTTTAGTGCGCTATAAATTTCTTCTTCTGTTTGTCTTTATTAACGTTAGTTCGTTGCTAATAGGCACCACCTACCACATCAAGCAAGATGGCACCGGTGATTTTACAACTATCCAGGAAGGCATTGAGGTAGCTGTTGATGCTGATACTATTCTCGTATTTCCTGGTACTTACTATGAAAATGCAGATTTCCTTAGCAAAAGTTTAATTTTAGGTAGTTTATATCTAACAACAGGTAATGAAGAATACATCACTCAAACAACAATTGATGGCAACCAAACCGGAAGTTGTGTGGAAATCAGGGATTGTGTTGAAGATTTCACTTCTGTAATTGGTTTTACATTAACAAATGGAACCGGTAGTCAGCTCTCTTCAAATTCTAATGCAATAAATGGTGGTGGAGTATTTATAAAAAATTCAACACTAACTATTAGCAATTGTATTATATATAGAAATATTGCTTGGAATGGTGGTGGTATTTATTGTAATGATTCTTCACTATTTTTATCTGGAACGACTATTCGAGACAACAGATCTCATGCAACAGGTGGAGGTATAACAATAAGTAGTTCTTCTGAAGTAATTTTTGATGACCAAGATTTATGCAACATTTATTTGAACTTCAGCCGTAAGGGTTGTGATATCCGTAAAACCTATACATCTGCACCAATCAATGTTTTTATAGATACATTCACAGTTTTTAATCCTGACAACTATTTTGTAGGGTGCTGGAATCAGTACGGTGTACCTGTAAATGACATTACAATGAATATTCAAAATGCTAAACTTTCAACCATAGATGCAAATCTTTATGTTTCTACAGTAGGTGACAATAATAATAGTGGTCTAACACCGGATGATCCATTAGCTACAATAAATTATGCCTTCTCTCTAATCCAAACAGACAGCTTGGAGAATAATACTATTTTCCTGACAGATGGTGTTTATTCAACATCTCTCAATGATCAATGGTTTCCAATTCAAATGAGAAGCTACACTAATCTGGTGGGGGAATCTATGGAAAATACCATTCTCGATGCTGAAAATAACTCACCACTTATTGCCGACGAATCAAGTAAGCTAAACTATAATGTTATTAACTTAAATTTGATTAATGGTAATTGTTTGAATAGTTTGGGTGGTGGAATTCCTTATATCCTATGTTTTGCAGATTCGCAATTTAGAAATAAGTGGGTATATTTAGAAAATATACTTATTCATGACTGTCTGCTTGATTCTCGAACACTAGCGCTTTGGTATCTGAATGCCAGTTTAATAAATGTTCATGTTTATGATAATATTGGAATTGCTGGAAGTATAGAATCACGAATAGCTCCAGTACAAACTGAACCGATTTTCAGTTTAGAATTAGAGAATTGTTCCATTAAGAATTGTAATACAACGGGATTAGCATTATTTGATGGTTTTTTCCAGGAAGAAAGATCACCTGTCATTTTGAAGAATGTAGAAATTACAGATAATATATACACTGAAACTTCATGGCCAAATGCAATTTGCGGAATTATCGTTCATTGTAAAAGGCAAATCGAAATGATCAATTGTACAATAGGCAATAATTACGTAAGCACAGCAAATGGTGGCACTATCGGCATGAAGGCATACGGTTCTGAACTAAATATTTACAACTCAATTCTATATGGAAATGATCAAATGAACATTTGGTTAGAAAATGATAATGAAGAAAATCCAAATGTTGTTAATATTCAGAATTCACTGATTGCAAACGGAGAAGAATCCTGCTATATTGTTAATTCTTGGGATACAATAAACTGGCTGGAAGGTAATTTACCTGCCGATTCAGACCCACTCTGGGTTAATACGGGTAATTATCCTTATCAATTATCAACCGATTCTCCTTGCATTGATACTGGTACTCTGTATCTTCCAACGGGAATAGAATTGCCGGAATATGACCTGGCAGGGAATCCACGTATTTGCGGAGAAACAATTGATATAGGGGCTTATGAATATCAGGATTCGATTTCTGCTGTTGAAGAAGAATTTCTTCTATCTCCAATTCCCAAAGCTAGAATCTCTAATTTCCCTAATCCCTTTAATCCTTCCACAACCATCAAATTAGAATTAGCTGAAGCTGGAAAAATCGAACTAGCAATATACAATATAAAAGGGGAGAAAGTTAAAACACTCTTGAATTGCACAACAGCACCTGGGACTTACGAATGTTTTTGGAATGGAAAAGATGAAGTAGAAAAATTTGTTTCCAGTGGTCTGTATGTAGTTAAATTAAATCAGTACGGAAAAGAGACGGCTACAAAGATATTGCTTTTAAAGTAAAAGTCTGATGAAAGTTGCTTGTAACAGGCGCACCCACATTGAGCAAGAAGTCAAATTGAAAGAGTTCGTGGCGTGCGCAAAACATTACAAGCAACTGAAAAAAAATAAAAAAAATCGAGTGGTGGCGTCACAATTTCCAAACATATGGGATATGTATATAGAGGATAGGTAAAAAATAATAGGAAGAGAGTGTATCGAAAAAGCAAGGGTCGCACCAATGCGTAATCTCCACAACACTCTTCCCGTGAATATAAACTAATTAACATCATGCTGATGTCAAATAGTAAGTAGATTCGATGTTTTAGAATCTACACATAGGGAAAATTTGTGGACTCTCTTCCTTCAATTTGCTATGAAGGAGGTAGATATGTTGTTCATTATCTGTAAGAATAAGTTTGAGTAATTTCATTTTGATTCAAATCTATTATGTAAAATAATCAAATGAAAAAACTTAAACTTATGGAGGAAAAGATGAAAAGACTAAGCTTAATCACAATTATAATATTATTACCTGTTATTATATGTGCATATACTTATACCGTAAAACAAGATGGAACTGGTGATTTTACTACTATTTATGATGCATTTACATGTTACGATGTTCAGCAAAATGGTGGTATAATATATGTTTTCCCTGGTGTGTATGAAAATGTACCTTTATTTCAAGTGACTCCAAATTCTGTTAACATACAAATAATAGGAACTAATAAAACTACTTGTATAATCGATGCTGATTATGCCTTTTATGGTTTTGAAATATATAATGTAAATTCAAATTTAACCATTAAGAATTTTACTGTACAGGATGCATCAATTGCAGGTTTTCGTATCAATTCAGGTTCCTACGGTAATACTATTATAGAAAACAATAATATTACAAACTGTGGATTCCAAGCAAATGCTTCAGTTCAAAAATCAGCTTTAATATGCCATGGGAATGCGCTAATAAAAGGAAATACATTTATTGATAACTATAATAATTGGGATTATTGGGCACATGAGGAATTCAGTTTAGGAGGAGCAATTTATATTGATTATCATGACGCATCGGTGACTGATGGCCTTATAGAGATCACTAACAATGATTTTATCGGTAATTTTGCTCGAGATTGTGGTGCGATTTTTGCAACGTCAAACCAAGTCATTTCTATTAGTGGTAACTATTTTGAAGGCAACGGATTATTGGAAAGCACAATAAATAATAATGTCCCTCAGTACTGTGTTATTGCAAGATTTGAAGATTGTAATATCGTAGATTTTAATAGTAATATTTGTTACAATAATGAAAGTTACGAAGTACAAATGGGCCCATCTCATGAGCAACAAGGTTTGGTATTTAAAGATTGCACAGTTGCGCAAATTCGGAATAATACTATTAATCAAAATCTTGATTTAAGTGCAACTGAAGGTATAAAAGGCATAATGATAAATGCAACGAATGATGAAGGAGCTTATAATATAATTAATAATATTGTATTTTATAATTGGGATGGAATAAATTGTATGAATGATGACTATGGATCACTCAATATTGATTACAATGATATCCATAACAATCCTCCTGCAGGTGGTAATAACAATTACGTTAATGTTACACAGGGAGAACATGATATTTTATATTATCCTGATTTAGATCCTTTAACCTTCCAACCAATCTGGAATTCATCAACCAAATCACGCTGTATAGATGCAGGAGTTCCAAATTTATTCGATGATGATAATACTCCTTCCGATATTGGAGCTGTTTGTGCTATTAAACACCGAATTGACGTTGTTGATTTGCCTTCACCATCTGTTGATAATGGACTGAAATGGCTTTCTTTTCCATCCTTAGATGATGTTTATTCGACATCATCTTACGATCCCGATAAAGCAGGTGATTTACTCTTTGATATTCTATTTCCGTTTGAAGATCCTGAATTAGAATATGTGAAACATGAAAATAATTATTTCGTTCGACAATGGCAAGGAAACTGGCAAGGAACCTCAAACATTTTTTCCAAAACCAATGGCTACATTTTCCAGATGAATGAAGCTGCAACTTTGGAAATAAGCGGCTTCAAAGTATCGGATAACACTCATATTAAACTTGATGGCAATTCCTATGAGAACTGGATAGGTTACTGGCTGGAAGAGACGCAGACGCTCTCCGATGCCTTTGGTGATGAATGGAACACCGGCAATATCTACTCTATCCAACACCAGGATTGGAGTGCTTATTACAGTGAAGGGACCTGGAAGTATAAAACATCG
>QMNP01000066.1 GCA_003647825.1 Candidatus Cloacimonadota bacterium | reverse complement strand
TCACATAGATCGCTTTCACTTTTATTTATTTCCACACTTTGGAAAGTAATAGCCTGATTCAATATTCTGGCCAATGAGTTAAGATCTTTTTTGGAATATAACGGAACTCCCACATCTACTCCAATTACAAAATCAGCATCCATATCCAAGGCATGTGAAACTGGAAAATTTCTAACGAGTCCCCCGTCAACCAGAAGCTGTCCATCAATCTCTATAGGTGCAAATAGAGAAGGAATGGATATGCTGGCTCGAATTGCATCGGGTAGAAATCCTCCTTTCAAGACAACTTCCTTTCCCTTTTCTATATCAGTAGCAATACACAAAAAAGGAATTGGTAAATCAGAGAAATCTTCGATGTGATGAACAGAGATGCAAAGCTTATTAATGAAAGAATAAATCTGCTGACCTGCAACTAAACCAACCGGTAAATTAATTTTGCCACTTTCAATAGGAAAAGAACCGATATACTTCTCTACATCGTCCTTTTCTTCCATAGAAATACTGCGCAGGGAAATCTTATCCAGCAGGATTGCATCCCAATCTTGCTCTAAAATGATCTTTTCCATTTCTGCTGGTGTATAACCAATAGCATAAAGTCCGCCAATAATACTTCCCATGCTTGTTCCGGTGATATAATCCACTTTGATCCCGGCTTCTTCCATTACTTTTAGTACACCGATATGAGCTATTCCGCGAGCACCACCACCACTTAAGGTTAAGCCGATTTCTGGTCTTTGTTCTGCGCTGTGTAAATGTAATGAAAGAAAAATTACTAAAAATAAAATTAGATATTTAAACTTAAACATATTTTTTATTTAATAATTCCAATTAATTTTTCAATTGTTTGATCAATTTCTTCTTTAGTTGTGAATCTACCTGTGGAAAAACGGATGGTTCCCCTTGCATAATCAAGAGGTACCCCTATTGCCTCTAATACAGGTGAAATGCTGATATCATCAGAATGACAGGCAGCACCGGCTGAAGCTGCAATTTCGGTAAATACATCAAGCATTACATATTCATCAAGATTGGGAAAGCTGATATTGAGAGTATTAGGAAGACGTTCAACTGGATGACCATTTAATTTTACATCTGGAAAATTATGTTTGATTCCTTTCCAGAGAAGATCACGCATTTCTTTTTGATGATCCATATTTTGCTTTATTTCAGCTTGAGCAATTTCAGCAGCCTTTCCCAGACCAACTATTTCCAGAATATTTTCGGTTCCAGCTCTTCTGGCAGATTCCTGATTTGCTCCGATCATAAACTTTTCCAGAATAATTCCATCTCGAATAAAAAGTGCACCTACTCCTTTGGGAGCGTATAATTTGTGCCCGGCAATAGAGAGCAGATCAACACCCAGTTCATTGACGTTAACATGTATTTTTCCCAGTGATTGAGCTGCATCACAATGCACAGCAATGTTATTGTTATGAGCAATTTCTGAAATTCTTCTAATCGGTTGGATCGTGCCAATTTCATTATTGGCATGCATAATTGAAATAAGAATTGTTTGCGGAGTAATTGCACCTTCCACATCCGATGGATCAACCATACCAAAACTATCCACTGGAATTTTCGTAACTTCAAATCCATACTTTTCCAAATAATCACAGACATTCAGAATTGCAGGATGTTCAATGGTTGAAGTAATGATGTGGTTGCCTTTGTTTTTGTTGGCAAAAGCATATCCCCGCAAAGCATGATTATTTGATTCTGTTCCCCCGCTGGTAAAGATCAACTCACTTGTTGCACATCCGATAAGATTTGCTACTTGTTCTCGTGATTTATTTACGGCTTTTCTGGCTGTAACTCCAAAACTATGAGCACTGGAAGGATTTCCAAAATGCTCTTCCAAAAACGGTACCATTGCTTTTGCCACACGGGGATCTATTGGTGTCGTTGCATTATAATCCAGATAGATAGACATCAGTTACCTTCCAATTATTATTTCAGTGTTTTACGGAATTTGATATCTTCAAATTGAAAATCCTGATTATTAAAAAGATCAAGACAGATATTAACAACATCTTCATCATATCTTGTGCCTGCATGATCTCGCAGTTCGCTCAAAGCATCTTCGATAGCCTGTGATGTGCGGTAAGGTCGTTGAGATATCATGGCATCAACTACATCCGCCACATTTACTATCCTGGCTTCTAATAATATTTCATTCCCGATCAATCCTTGAGGGTAACCACTACCGTCCAATTGTTCATGATGCTGATGTACGATCTTTGCTACAGGACGTTCAAAATCTATTGTCTTAAGAATGTCATATCCGGCAAGTGGATGTGTTTTTATCAGTTGATATTCATCATCATTCAGTTTTCCAGGTTTTGTTAATATTTCTGATGGAACATAGATCTTGCCAATATCATGTAAGATCGCAGCAGTACGAATTGCATCAAGTTCTTCGCCCTTAAATCCCATGGCCAAAGCGATCTCACGGCTTAAAGTAGCCACTCTAAGTTGATGCCCGGCAGTATATGGATCTCGTATTTCTACAGCTGACACAAGAGCATTAACGGTTTCTTCCATGGCTTTTTTCAACTTCCGATAACTCTCACTTAATTCTTGCTGAGCTTTGTTTCTAAAATTTATTTCCTGCTGTAATTTGCTAACTGCTTCTGCTAATTCCAGAGTTCGTTCCTGAACTCTGCTTTCTAATCGTACATTCGATGATTTAAGTTTATCTTCCATCTCTTTACGTTCGAAAAATAAACCGATTGTTTCTGCAAATAGCCTCAATAGAGCAAGATCATCCTGCTGCCATTTTTCAGTCTGCTGCAAGCTATCAAAGCTGATGAATCCTGCCAGATTACCTTTGAAATTAATAGGAATAATCACGCTGGATTTAATGCTTTGCACCTGTAATAATTTTTTAAATGATGCAGCTTCTTCTTTGAGAACGGTAGTATCATTCACATGAATGATCTCACCCAAACGAAGTTTCTTATTTAACCAGGGATATGAAGAGAAAGATAATCTTTTATACAATTCCATTTGAAATCGCAAGCTCGAAGAAAACCATTCGTAAGTTTTTTCCAGATCTTTACTATTTACGGCTATAAGGTACAAACTAACTCTATTGGCTTCACTAACTCTTCCGATTTCATCCATGGAAAGACGGATGGCTTTATTAAAATCGTTAATCCTTATAAATCTGGAAGATATTTTAGATACAACCTTCTCTATTTCCAGGCGATGCTTAACTTTTCCTTCGGCAATTTTTCGTTCTTTTATCTCATCCCGTAGTTGATCATTTATTAAGTTTTTTTGTCGAATTCTAAAATAGAGAAAGCCATACAGCGATAATACAGCTATAAGAATACATAATAACACAAGATAAGATTGTGCTTTTTGGTTAGTGGTAAGTTTACTTATTAATCTTTCTTTTTGTTCCAGAGCTATTTCTTTTTCTGTATTTAAATTGGAGAATCCTGTTTGAATAGAAAGTAAATTTAAATCTGAATTCTCTTTTGCTATTTCATCTTTCACAGCAGAATATAATCTGTAATATTCAAAGGCATTCTCTGTATTACCAGTAGCAGTAAAATACTCTGAGATACTACGATAACCATCGCGAAGCAAATCTTTTGATTTGATATTATTTGATATTTGGAGCCCTTGAGTGAGATTGGCAAAAGCAGATTCAAAATTATTCAACTTAGTCTGGATCTGTCCAATATTCAAAAAGATATCTGCAACTTCATATTTGCTGCCGATCTCCAGAGCTAGATCCAAAGATTGCTCCAGGTAGTCCAATGCTTTGTCCGTCTCTCCCAGTTCTTTGTATATCTTCCCCAAATTACAAAGAGTTATAGCTACACCGCTTTTATTATTGGAAAGCCGTTCCAGCTGCAAGCAGCGCATATAAAATTCCAGAGCGTCAGCATAATCTCCTCTGTCTGAATGAACGCTGCCAATATTATGCAGTGCGGCTGAAACCAGAGAATTGTCTCCTATCTGTTGTTGAATTACCAATGCTTCCGTATAATATTTTAAAGCTTGATCATAATTTCCCAAATCATGATACAGTTGAGCTATGCTATTCAATGTTTCTACGATAAATTCATTATTCTGTAATTCTCGATTTATTTGCAGTGAATTCAAGAAGTAATATAAAGATCGATCATAATTGCATAGTCTAAGATGAGCTAGACCTGCATGATAATAAGAATAAGCTAAGTTTGAATTTCGTTTTAATTCACTGAAAATATCTATTGCATTTAGATGATAACTAAGAGCTTGTTTATAGTTACCAAGATCAAAATGGGATTGACCGATCAGATTTAAAGATCTTCCCATCACGCTTAAGTTTTCTTGCTTCAAGGCTAAATTATATGATTCCAAACCCAATTCAATGCTTTTGCGAAGTGAGATGGGACGATATTGCTGTGCCAATTCAAACAGAATTGTGAGTTCATTGTTGCTATTTCGGCCAGCTAACTCAGTTTCTAAACTATCAATAATAGAATTATCTGAAAAACAAATTCCACAGAAGGCGAATAGTAAACCAAGTAATAAAATTCTCTTCATCTTACCCTATCCCTTACTTTGATACTAAGAAAATCTGTATCTATTGGCTGACAAGAAATTTTAAAAAAATATAAATCAAATTAGTTTTTCAGATTTAATATTTGACGATGTGTAATTTTCGATTATGTTGTATAAAAAAGAAAATTTGTAAGGAGAAAAAAAATGGAAAAGTTAACAACAGAAACATTCAAAGAAAAAGTATTTAATTTTGAAAAAAACAAGGATTGGAAATTTGAAGGTAAAGTACCTGCAATCATAGACTTCTATGCAGACTGGTGTGGACCCTGCAAAGCAGTAACACCCGTTTTGGAAGAGTTATCTAAAGAATACGAAGGTAAACTTAATATTTATAAAGTTGATACCGAACAGGAGCAGGAGCTGGCAGCAGCTTTTGGAATTCGCAGCATACCTTCCATATTATTTGCACCAGTTGATGAGCAACCTCAAATGGCAATGGGAGCACTACCCAAAGCATCCTTTGAGCAGGCAATTACTGAAGTCTTAAAAGTTCAGAAATAAAGAAAAAGCCGATCCTGTTGGGTCGGCTTTTTTTTATTTTGCAATAATAATTTAGAAAAATAAATCTCTATTATCGATAATATTTGCATTCTCTTTCAATTCTGTAAACCAATCATTCAAATGAGCATTCTCTTCTTTTTCCTGCAAAGTTTTCAATAACTCATCTTTTGTGTTTTCAAAAACTTCCATATCGGGAGTTTTACGATCGATAACAGAAGCATAATAAGCACCATTATCACCCTTTACTAAACCAGTATTTTCACCAGCTTGCAGCGCCAGGATCTTCTCGTTAAGTAACTCATCCTTTCTAAGACCTGAAATTACTTTTTCTAAAACAATATCTTTAGCTTCCACGATCTTCCAACCAGCTGCTTCAGCTTCTTTAAATAAATCAGCATCTTTATTCGCAGCTAAAAACTCTTCAGCTTGAGCTATAACAGCTTCTACTTTCTTCTTAGTTTTAACTTTAGATTCTATTCTCTTTTTTACCTCGTCAAACGGTAGATAATGATCTCCAACTTTATAAGAAACTTCTGCTACAATGTATCCGCCATTATCCTGTTTGATAGGTTCTAATAGCGAACCAACTTTCTTCTGAAATGCAAAGGCTACTTCTCCATTGTCGCGGCCAATACCACTTATATACTTGGCATCCTGGTAAAATTCTTTTGTCTCATTTACAGTATATGCCAAAGCTTCTCCAGCATTCTGAAGTCCTTCTTTCTTTGCTTTCATATAAAGGTCATCAGCCAGAACGGCAATATTCTGTTTTGTTTCTTCAGATGGTTCAAATTTTAGCAGGATATGACTTGCTTTAATCTGAGGGTTACCGTTTTCGTCATTCTTCTTGCCAGTACATTTAATAATATGCCAACCGTATTGAGTCTGTACTGGAGCACTAATTTCTCCCACTTTCAGGGCAAATGCTGCATCATTGAATTCTGAAACCATGCGGCCTTCACCAAAATAACCCAGGTCACCACCCTTAGGTGCTGACGAGTCTTGTGAATACTGTCGGGCCATATCTTCGAAGTTCTCTCCTTCAATCACTAATTTGTAAAGAGAATCTATTTTTGTTTTAACAACCGCTTTATCTGCTTCAGAAGCTTCCAATTTGATATTCACATATTTATATTTTCTAGCAGGACCTTTCTTGTACTCTTCTTTATTTTCATCGTACCAGGCCTGTAAATCTTCATCAGTAATTTCAACTTCTTTAATTTTATTGGGATCAAAAAAGATAATATTTGCATCAGCCTTATCATTATCTTTAATATACTGTTCTTTTACTTCTTCCTCAGTAACTACAACCTCTGCTTTTACGTCTGCATAAAGTTTTTCATAAGGAAGACTTGATCGAATTCTTCCTTCCATATAGGCAGCAAAATTAGGATTATCCAATAGAAGTTGTTCATATTTTTCATAATCAAATTTACCATCTGTCTGCAGGTCTGCTAATCCAGTAATATCTTCCGACGGATTTTTTAATTTTTCAATAACTTCTTCATCTGTGATCTTAATATGACGCTTTTTGATCTCTTTATCAAAAAGAATCTGCTGAACAAGTTGATTCCAGGTTTGATCATTCAACTGCTGTGATACTTTATCATCGATCTCGGTATCCGGATTTTGTTGAGCATAATTTGCATAAGCGTTCCTTAACATTTCCCGATATTCATCGAAACTAATATTTCTTTTTGCAATAACTCCAAGGTGTTTATATGGATTTTTTACAAAAATACTGGATATCCCACCGATAGCCATTGAAAGGATAAATATGGCTGCAATAACCAGAATTATCCATGATGCATGTCTTCTCATTCCTTCTAACATTAAATTTCCTCCAAAAATATATAAAACCATTAATTTTTCTGGTGCAATAACTAAAACCTTTGTTTTTTATACAAGCTTTTTTTCATTTTTATATTGCTGATAAATAAAGAAAATTCTTAAAGTTGACTATCCCCGTGGCAAAGCCAAGGGGTATTTCGCCAACTTAATTTCAGCAAGCTGAAAATCGAATTTTCAGTATTTACCCCTCTGTCCTATCGGACATCTCCCCTAAATCAGGGAAGAAAGTTCGGACACCCCGATTCAGAGCATTGAGGAATTCTTAGATTAATTGGTTTATATAAATATTCCGCTTTGAATAAAATCAGTCTTTTATATATTATTATTAATTTATATTAGAAATATAATTAAATATTTTCCGTCTTGACAATATAGATGGTATCTAAATTTTTGAGAATCACTCTAAAAAAGGGGAGGTGAGAATTAGTGCCGAAGGTTATTGCAAGAGAAGGTGAAGCTTTCCAGGTAACTTTAAGAAAGTTTAAGAAATCCTGTGAAAAAGCAGGTTTGCTTTCCGATATCAAAAAGAATAATTATTATGAGAAGCCTTCTGTAGAGCGTCG
>QMNP01000065.1 GCA_003647825.1 Candidatus Cloacimonadota bacterium | reverse complement strand
TCGTAAATCGGCTAGCTTGCGGTTTGGGAATTGAATTAGAAGACTTTTATGATTTTGGAGAATATAATGAATTTAACAAGTAAACAAAAAGCCGATTTAAAAGCATTGGCACAGCACTTGGATGCAATAGTAAAAATTGGAGACAAAGGTGTTACTCCTGCTGTGATCCGCAGCCTGGATGAAGCACTGAAAGCCAGGGAACTGGTAAAAATATCGGTTTCCCATCCAGATAGAAATGTTCGTAAGGAGTTGATTACAGAACTGGCAGAGGCAAGTGCAGCAACTGTCGTAAATATTATCGGCAAAACGGCTCTGCTTTTTAAAAGTAACCCCGATAATCCGGTAGTCAGCAAAAAACTCTGAAAAGACTTAATCGGTAAAATTTTCCAATGAGCACTTTCAGAGTTTAAAGCGAGAGACCTTGAAATCGCTTCTATTAGAAATTTTCTTAATCAGCAATTTTAAGGTTAGAAGTAAATTATGTAGATTTGAAAGAAACCTTAAAAGGATTAAGAAGAAAGAAGATTCGATAGAAATCCTTTCAGAGTTAGCGTTCAATATTTAGAGGATTCCTAATGCAGAAAAAATACGTCGGTGCTATTGATCAGGGTACTACCAGCACTCGATTTATTCTCTTTAATAAATCGAGTAATATTGTCAGCTCTCATCAGTTAGAGCATAAGCAGTTTTATCCAAAACCTGGCTATGTGGAACATGATGCTTTGGAAATTTGGCAAAATACAAAAAAAGTAATTTTCCAGACATTGCAGAAAAGCAAGATCAACGCTGGTGAAATTGCTGCCATAGGTATTACAAATCAGCGCGAAACAACAGTTCTGTGGAATCCTGAAACCGGAATTCCATATCACAAAGCAGTCGTCTGGCAGGATATGCGAACTGATAATATTTGCCAGAAGCTCTCCGCTAAGCTTGGAGAAGATTTTTTTAAAAAGAAAACCGGTTTACCTCTATCTACTTATTTCTCGGGACCAAAGATAAAATGGCTGCTGGATAACGATCCAGAATCAAAGAAAGCTGCCGAAAATGGTAAACTTCTATTTGGAACAATGGATTCCTGGCTTATCTGGAATTTGACTGGCGGAATCAATGGTGGAAAACATATAACCGATGTAACCAACGCCAGCCGCACAATGCTGATGAATTTGGAAAACCTGCAATGGGATGAAGAGTTATTAGGGATTTTTGAAATTCCTAATAAAATTTTACCCGAAATTCGTCCTTCTTCCGATTCTGATTTATATGGATATTCAAAGGTTCCAGAAATTTTTTCCCAAAAAATCCCGATTTGCGGAGATCTGGGAGATCAGCAGGCTGCGTTATTCGGACAAAATTGTCTAAAAAAAGGTGAAGCAAAAAATACTTATGGAACAGGATGTTTCCTGTTGATGAACACAGGATTAGAAATTGTTTATTCAACTCATGGATTACTCACAACCGTTGCCTGTCAGATTGATAAAAATCCTGCAACTTACGCACTGGAAGGCTCAATTGCCATTGCCGGTTCACTTGTGCAGTGGTTCCGCGATAATTTTGGTTTGATCACCAGCTCTGAGAAAATTGAAAAGCTGGCCAGGAGCGTTGAAGACAACGGAGGATTATATTTCGTTCCGGCATTTTCCGGTTTGTTCGCTCCACATTGGAACAACAGTGCAAGAGGGATTCTGGTTGGCCTTACTCATTTCATTAATAAAGGACACATGGCGAGAGCTATTTTAGAGGCTACAGCTTTCCAAACAAAGGAAGTTTTCGATGCCATGATGAAAGATTCAGGCTTAGATTTGAAACACCTGAAAGTGGATGGCGGCATGACTGCGAACGATCTTTTGATGCAGTTTCAGGCAGATATTTTGGATGTGCAAGTTATTCGACCGGTTATAACTGAAACAACAGCTCTGGGTGCAGCTTATGCAGCAGGATTGGCAGTTGGATTTTGGAAAGATACAGATATATTAGCAGCCAATTGGAAAGCAGATAATTGTTGGCAACCAGCCATGAAATCTGAACATAGAAAATATGAATATTCCCGATGGCAGAAAGCTATACAAAGATCATTGGATTGGGTGGAATAAGGGGGTGGAAGTGGACCTAAAAAAACATAATCAACCTGTCAGCTATTGTGGAAATTGTGAGATAGGCGTGCTGGTGATTCACGGCATCACCTCCACCACTTCCAGTATGAAGTACCTGGCTGATAAATTCGTGGAAGCTGGATTTCATGTGGAATTGCCCTCGCTTCCCGGGCACGGTACAGTCTGGCAGGATCTGAATAAAGTTACTTATCATGATTGGTTAAATACACTAGAGGAATCACTGAAAAAATTGCAGGAACGCTCTAAATATATCTTTGTTTGCGGTCTTTCTCTAGGTGGTGCCTTAGCATTGCGAATGGCTCAACTGCATCCAGAAATTTCCGGCATGATCCTGATCAATCATGCCTGCAAATTTACACATCCCAAATTCTGGCTTGTTCCTTTTATGCGTCATTTCATACCTTCTACACCCGCTGTAGCATCCGATATAAAAGATCCCGCTGAAAAAGAAATTGCCTATAAGCGTACACCAACTAATGCTGTTTACCAAATGCTGCTGATGCTGAAAGAAATTCGCAAAGCTCTTCCAAAAACTAAACAACCAGTGATCATATTCAAATCACGGGAAGATCATGTTGTTCCCAAAATAAGTGCAACTTATACAGTGGAAAATATCGCTTCCAAGCAAAAAGAAATATTCTGGCTGGAAAACTCATATCACGTAGCGACAATAGATTTTGAAAAGGATTTATTAGCTAATAAAAGCATTGAGTTTATAAGAAATTATGTTTTGAATGTAAAAGAAGACCGACCATTATTACACTAACGTGTGAAAATAGTTAAACTATTGTTACAGTATGTTATGAAAATGGTTTGACTATTATTATAACATATTCTCTTTTGTCGTTGGAGGTTAATAATGAAATATTATCCGAGAATAGCTGAAAGAAAAATCAAAGATGCTCTCTCCCGTAAAGAAGCAATCTTCATTTTAGGTGCACGTCAAGTTGGTAAAACGACACTCATGAAACATATTATGACGGATTTGAAAAATACGTTATATTTTGATCTTGAAGATTCATCCAATCTTTCCATTATCAATAAGGGAGCTAATGAATTTCTTGCTTTTTTAGCTTCACAAGATTTGGACTCATTGCAAAGAAATTATATATTTATTGATGAAATTCAATATGCTGCTGATTTTTCAAGTTTAATAAAATATTTTGTAGATCATTATTCAGATAAATACAAACTAATTCTCAGTGGCTCTTCATCATTGCTTATTCGAAAGAAATTTAAAGAATCTTTGGTTGGCAGAAAAAAGGTTATTGAATTATACCCTCTTTCTTTTGCAGAATTTTGTGCTTTTAAGGATGAGCCGGTAATAAGTAATAAGCTTACAAATCTTGATGTTTATGATTTAAAAGAAGATCCTTTACGATTTGAAAGTGAAAAAATGAAAAATTTATTAAAGCAGTTTTTGCTTTACGGAGGATTTCCGCAAGTTGTATTAGAAAAGAAAAAAGAAGATAAAATCGACTGTTTAAAGGATATTGTTAACTCTTATTTAGTGAAGGATATTCGTCATATTTTCAATTTAGAAAAGGTAGATCAGTTTAACCATCTCGTTAAATTGTTAGCTGTTTTTATGGGCAAAGAATTAAATATTTCAAAATTATCGAATGAAACAAAATTGCATAAACAAACTTTGGAACATTATCTTAGTGTACTGGAATCTGGTTATATCATCAAGATCATTAAACCTTTTCATAAAAATCTTTCTTCCGAACTGCGTAAAACACCCAAATGCTATTTTATCGATAATGGACTGCGCAATTTCTTGATTTCGAATTTCAGTAATCTCGAATTTCGACCCGACCGAGGTGAACTTTTGGAAAATTTTGTGTTTTCTCAGCTTCAGAAGAAAGCTGATCCAACTACAAAAATAAATTTCTGGAGAACTAAAGCCAAGCAGGAGATAGACTTCATTTTGCAGAAGGAAACCAAACTATTTGCTTTAGAAGTAAAATGGAATACCGGTTCAACTCAAAACTTAAAAAAGTTTAAACAGACCTATCCTGAAACGGATATTTATATTGTGAGTATGCTACAGGAATTTGAAAAAGAGAAAGGTGTTTTGGCAGGATATTTAGTTTGAAAAGATATAATATTCTGAAGTGTTAATCAATCATAAAGGAGAGAAAATGGCAATACTAGAAGTTAAGAATATTTCTAAAAGTTTTGCTTCACTCAAGGCAGTAGATGATGTTTCTTTTTCCATCGAAGAAGGTGATGTACTGGGACTGCTTGGTCCCAATGGTGCCGGAAAAACAACTACTATCCGCATGATCATGAATATTATCGTTCCGGATAGCGGCAGTGTAACTTTGCTGAAAAACAGCGAAGAAAATTCGACCAATCTGATCGGTTATCTGCCGGAAGAACGCGGAATCTACCGCAAAATGAAGCTGGTGGATGTTCTACTATTTCTAGCTAAATTGAAAGAGATGAAAATGCATGATGCAAAAGAACAGATCGATTACTGGCTGGAAAGATTAGATTTAATAAAATGGAAAAAGAAAAAGATCGAAGAGCTTTCCAAAGGTATGCAGCAGAAACTGCAGTTCATCGCCACAATCCTGCATAAACCGAAACTACTTATTCTGGATGAACCATTTCTTGGTCTCGATCCTATCAATACCAACCTGATCAAAGAGATCATTCTGGAATTAAAAGCAGGCGGCACAACGATCATTTTTTCCACTCACCAAATGGAGAGTGCTGAAAAACTCTGCAACAAGATCATCCTGATAAATAAGGGAAAAGTAATCCTTTCCGGCAAGATCGGAGAAGTGAAAGAAAGTTTCGGGAAACGGAATATTCATCTTGAATATGAAGGAAAGGAAGACTTTCTGAACAAAAACAAGATGATCAAGAAATTCGATAATTTTGGAAATTATGTGGAAATTCAATTGGAAGAGAATGTTTCCCCACAGGATTTTTTGAAGGAAATAATTTCAAAAATTCAGATCAAAAAATTTGAGATCAAAGAGCCATCACTCAATGATATTTTTATTGAATCTGTACATTCCCAAAATCAGGAGGATGATCATGAATAAGAAGATCTGGGCTGTTGTAAGCAGAGAATATTTTACACGTGCCAAGACCAAAGGTTATATCATCGGTACGTTGATGTTTCCGATTATTATCGTTTTTTTGTTTGGTGGAATTTATATCTTTGGCAAAGCCTTTCAGCCTTCTACCCAGAATTTTGCTGTGATCGATCAGACCGGCAGAATTTATGTACAGATGGTGGAAATGCTGCCGGATACTCTTAAAAATGGGAGTTTGAAATTTAGTTTTAGCGAAATCAAAACAACTGATGAAAATCTGGAACCGACGATAGAAGAATTAAAACAAAAAGTACTGAATAAAAAACTCACAGGCTTTCTGGTAATTCCAGAAAATATTCTGGAATCGAAAGAAGTAAAATACTCTGCTCGTAATGTGAGCAATTTTGATGACCTGGAAAAGATTGAATGGGCAATTTCCAAATCGGTCAGTAATATACGGTTGGAGAACCTGGGCTATTCTCCAGAAGTTATAAGACGAGAAATGTATGCCGGCTATATTAATCTTACCAGCTTTCAGCTCACAGAAAAAGGTGAAGTGAGTAAATCTGGTGTTTCCAATTTTCTACTCACTTATCTACTCACTTATCTGCTGATGCTGTTCATCATGATCTACGGGCAAACAATTACAGCCAGTGTAATCGAAGAGAAGAGCCAGCGCATCACCGAGACGATCATTTCATCTATAAAACCAGTAGAATTGATGATGGGGAAACTGGTGGGAGTCTGCCTGCTGGGGATCACCCAACTGGTTGTGATCGGCTCTTTCGTTTATCTGCTTTCGGCATTTGGTGCACCATTCCTTTTGAAAATGGGAATTGAAACACCAAAGTTATTGAACATCATCGGTAACCTGCAATTTACTCCGGTTGTCTTTATGTTTTTCATTTTGTATTTCTTTATGGGCTATCTGCTTTATGCTACACTTTTTGCTGCTGTTGGATCTATGGTAAATACTACCGATGAGGGTCAGCAGTTTCTTACACCTATTATTTTTCTAAATATAATCGGGTTTTTTATCATGATCACTGTAGCACAAAATCCTGATACTCCGGCAGCTTTCTGGGCTTCTCTGTTTCCCTTTTTCACGCCGTCTGTAATGTTTGCCAGAATTGCGGTCAGTCATCCAAGTTTACCCAGCGGAGCAGTTCTTTCCATTTTTACGATGGGAATTTCAATTTATCTTATCATCAAACTGGTTGCCAAAATCTATCGAGTTGGAATTCTGATGTATGGCAAAAAACCATCTTTAAAAGAAGCTCTAAAATGGATAAGGTATAAATAGTCTAACCTCATCCTGCTGTCCCTCTCCAAATTTGGCGAAGGAACATGAGATGAGCAAGAAGAACGTAACTCAAACATCCTGTTTGAGTATAATTCGAAATATTTAAAGGAAGTTTATGAATAATCAAAATGTGATTTGTGAATTGGTGATGGTTACTTACGATATTGGTCCAAGTCTTTCACCATTTGTAGCAAAAGTTATTAAAGAGATCAAAAAAGACACAAAAGTAAAACATATTCTCACTCCGATGGGATCTGTTCTGGAAGGGCAATGGAAAGATGTGATGAGTCTTGTTGATGATCTTTTCCAAAGATTCTCGCCAGATTTCGAACGGATTGGAATTACTATGAAAATAGATTATCGCAGAAGTAAGCAGAATCGGATCGAAGGTAAAATAAAATCTGTAGAAGAGAAGTTGTAGAACTTGGCTGAAGCCAGACTCAGGATGACAAGTATTCCAAAATCTTCGCAACGGTTGTCGAACTTCTTGATTTTTTTTGACCTTGCGAATGCTTGATTAATACAAAATTAGAAAAAAAACTCAAGAAACAAAATCATGAAATTAGTTAAAACTCAAGACGGATCATTTACAGTTTTTAATGAAATTGCAAATGAACATTATCACTCCATTTCAGGTGCATTGGAAGAAGCTTTTGAAAAGCATGTAAATGCCATCGGCGTAGAAGATGGCTTTCGCATTCTTGATTTCTGCTTTGGATTGGGATATAATTCGATTGCTGCTACAAAAGATCACGGAAATTTGCAGATCATCGGTTTGGAAAATGATATTGAAATTGTTCGATCAATACGCTCTTTGAAAGTTCCAGAAATAATCAAAACAGAATTCGATGCTTTTCGAGATCTGGCAGCAAAACTGGAGATCACGGACAAAAACAATAATACCATAAAACTCATCATTGGAGATGCCCTGCAAACCATCGATAAGCTTCCAGATAACTCTTTTGATCGTGTTTTCTTTGATCCATTCTCACCTGGTAAACAACCGGAAATGTGGAGT
>QMNP01000064.1 GCA_003647825.1 Candidatus Cloacimonadota bacterium | reverse complement strand
CGCAGACCATAATCAACATAAAATCCAAGCGGATGTTCCTTTAATCCGGAAATTGCTTTCGTTTGCAAATTGCTGGTAATACAAATTTCAAGTGGAATACGATGATCATTAACATAGTTCAGAAGATCTCCATCCTCTATCAGTCGTGTTCCATGACCGATACGGTGGGTGCCGCAATAATGCAGAGCCTGATGAATACTTTCCGGACCATAAGCTTCACCGGCATGAACTGTAATATTAATATTATTGTTCAAAGCCAGGTAAAAAGCATCTTTATGATGTTTAGCGGGATGATCTTCTTCTGCTCCAGCTAAATCAAAGCCCAGAACACCTTTATTTTTGTATGCAACTGCCAGTTTTGCCAATTCCAATGAACTGGCAGGATTCATATTACGTATTCCGCAAATGATGACACCAGTCTTTATATTGAATTTCTTTTCTGCAGCTGCAAGTCCATGAATTACAGCATCAGAAATTGTAGTTAATTTTAAACCTTTTTTAGTGTGAAGAATCGGAGAATATCTTACTTCGATATAGCGAATATTCTCTTTGGCAGCATCTTCAGCCAGCTCATATGCGACCCGAAAAAGTGCATCTGCTGTCTGCAAAACACTTAAGGTAATATCAAACCCTTGTAGATAATCCACCAGGCTGTCACATTGCCGATCACAACAGATCATATCAGCAAGCTCTTCTTCCGTTTCAACCGGTAATTTCACTTTTTGTTTCTTGGCCAGATCAAAGATCGTACTTACCCTCAGTGATCCATCCAGATGTACATGCAAATCTGTTTTTGGTAATTTTTCTATAAATTCTCTCGTTAATTTCATCTAAGCTCCTTTGCCTATCCAATATGTTAGGAATAATCTAATTTACTGGTTATGTATCGATTATCATTTATTACTCACATATTAAATCATAAATCTTTAATCTAAAATCTACAATCAACTTTCCCACGTTTCCTGAAATATCATTTTATCTAATTCTATTCTTTTTTTGCTTCCTGCAAAGGTTTTTACTGCTTTGGAATATAGCGATGTCTTTTCTTTGGGATAACCAAATGGACTCATAGCAACAACTCTTATCTTATCTGGAATATCCAATATTTTCTTCACACTATTCTCATTGAAAGCAGCCAGCCAGCAGCTTCCAATACCATTATTCCAAGCTGCCAGCATCATTTGCTGAAAGGATATTGCTACATCAACAAGATAATAATCCTGCCCATTCATCGTGCCACTCTTGCTGGTATCTGCACATGCAACAATAATAACGGGTGCTTCTTTGATAAAGAAATTTACCTTTCCCACCAATCCACTTTTTAATGCCAGTTCTCTTCGTTTCTTAATATCTTTTACAACAATATATCGCCAGCATTGTCTATTTTGAAATGATGGAGCAACCTGAGATGCAGTAAACATTTCCTGTAATACATCATCTGGAATTTGTTTATCAGTGAAACTTCTAATACTCTTTCTTGTAAGCACAACTTCATTAAAATCCATTGATTACCCCAAGTAAAGAAAAACCAGATGTTAAGTAATTTTGTCAAGATGCAAACAAATAAAATGACCTTATAATAATTCTTTAAGACACAAAAAAGCCCATCCAACAATGAATGGGCTTCTTAAAAAACGTTTATAACTAGATGCCTATTGCGAATCCAGCAGTAAATGAATTGTATTTTCCAATGTTATAATCTGCATTAATGTTGAATACACCTAAACGAAGAGTTGTTCCAAGAGTAAGTCTGCTTTTGTTCTTTCCATCAATATCGAATTTGATATTAACTGTATCCAATTGCTGGCCTTGAACCACTCCTGGTTCATAACTATATTTGAAAACCATATTAGAACTTTCAAACATATAACCAGCATAAGGCGTAATGCTCAAGAATTTGAATCCCAGAGTTTTACTGGCATTTAATCCAAAAGCAGTAGCATTTGCTGTTACATAATCACCAAGATTCATAGATTGAGTGAAATATGAAGCACAAATGTCAATAGGAAGTGGAATTTTTAACCAGGCTTTGGGGTTGTGCTGAATTCCAAAACCAAAATAATCAAAATCACCCACATCTGGAATAGGATAAGTAGGCATATATCTGAAAACTGCTCTTGTTCCGTAAATTGTCCCTAAACTAAGTTGTGGTGCAGCTAGTGGCAGCAAAGGAGCTTCATCTAGAAGGCCTCCAACACCAAGATCAAAATCTTGCTGCTGAATAGTTATTGTTTCGCTTTGTGTTCCCAGTCCAGGAACATCAAACTCGACAACTATGTCCTTCTGCTCAACAGAAACAATTATACTTTCATCACTTGGTCCTACAATAGTAGGTCCTGCTACATTAACTCCAAAATCCTCTCCAGTAAGCTCATCAATTAAAGCTTGTTGTGCATAATTTAGTAATAAGGGATCGACAGTCGAAAAATCAGCATTATTTACAAGAGCTTCAACCTGCTCACCAGTCAATCTGAAATCACCTGATGCGCTGAAATAATCGTCGTCATCAGGGAACATGGAACCCATAAAAACTAAACCAAATTCCACGTTAATACCAAACAATTTACCCTTTGGAACCTTGTGGAACCAACCACCATTCAGGTTCGAGCCAAAAGCAGAAACGATAGGATTTACATAACCCTCAGCTGCTTCTCCCGATAACGATTCCAAAGTCTCATCTAAACTGTCTGCATAAAGTATAAAATTGGAAATTACAAACGCAAAAATCAATGTAAAAAATAAACTTTTTTTCATTTTTCCTCCTCTCTGGTTTGAACAAAGATATTAATTTTTTTTTGTCAATTGTAAAATTCTGAATCAAAGTCATAAGTACAAACTTCTTTACAAAAAAACCATCTGCAAATTCAGTGCTATTGATAGTTTAGGGAGTATATCATGTTAAATAGTAAAAAAATTTTATTATGTGTAACAGGTGGCATCGCAGTTTACAAAGCTGTTGATCTTGCCAGCAAATTTACGAAACTGGGCGCTGAAGTTCGAACAATTATGACGACCAGCGCATGTGAATTTGTAAGCCCTTTAACGTTTAAGTCTATTACGCATCAGAAAGTTGTGACAAAGATGTTTGATCCTGAAGCTGATATTGAGCATATTTCTTTAGCTGATTGGGCTGATATTGTTGTTATTGCTCCTGCGACAGCAAATATTATTGGAAAAATTGCCGGGGGAATCGCAGATGATCTGTTATCTACAACAATAATGGCAACAACTGCACCGGTTTTGATTGTTCCTGCTATGAATATACACATGTACGAAAACCCGATCGTTCAACAAAATATAAAAAAACTCTCTGATCTCGGCTATTTGTTCATGGAACCAGAATACGGAAAACTGGCGTGCGGATATGAAGGAAAAGGACGTTTTCCGAAAACAGTAGAAATCTGTTATTTTACAAAAACTTTTTTAGACCATAAACGAGATTTACTAAAGCAAAACATCTTAATAACAGCCGGAGCCAATATAGAAAATATTGATCCCATGCGATTCATATCCAATCGATCTAGTGGCAAAATGGGGCTTGCTCTGGCCAGAGCTGCGCATATTCGCGGGGCAAAAGTCAAATTTGTACATGCAAAGGTCTTGGTAGAAATCCCGGAGTATATTGATGCAGTAGAAACGCTGACAGCTCAAGAAATGTATGATGCAGTTATTCAAGAATTCCCCAATGATGACATTATCTTCAAAACTGCCGCAGTTGCAGATTTTACACCCGCCAATAAAGCTGAGAATAAGATCAAAAAAGATAAGTCAATGTCTTTGGAATTAACTCGCACAAAAGATATATTGGCAGAACTGGGTAAACAGAAAACGAAAAATCAAATTTTAATTGGTTTTGCTGCTGAATCTGAAGACATAATAGATAATGCCAGGAAAAAACTAAAAGCTAAAAACCTTGATTTTATCGTAGCAAATGATTTGAAAGTTGCTGGAAATGATAATACATCTGTTACATTGATTGATAAAAATAGTGAAACAAAAATTGAAGGTGATAAATTTGCAGTAGCTAATTTAATTTTAGATGAAATAATAGGAAGTAGAAGTGAATAAAGCCTTGGTATTGACTGGTGCAAATGGAAATGTAGGAGCATATTTAGCTCATAAATTAAATTCTCAAAACATTAAATTAGTATTGATAATTCACAGAAAACAAGACAGACTTAATGACTTGCTGAATTCCGAAAATGTCAGAATAATTAAAGCAGATCTAACTAAGTTAGAAGATCTGAAAACAAAACTTAAGGAAACATTTAAAGAAACCGGTTGGATCCCGGAGAAACTTATTCATACAGCTACAGAAAGAAATCACGATATCAAATCCCTCATTGATACCGATCCCGACCTTTGGACATATATCATCAAAATGAACATCATCGGTACTTATAACATACTCAAGTGTCTTATTCCCCATTTTCGCAAACATCATAGTGGAAAGATCGTTCTTTTTGGATCGAATGTATCGCGCATTGGTCTGCCAAAAGGTTCAGCCTATGCAGCTTCCAAAGCCGCAATTGCAAATATTGGCAGAACACTGGCCATCGAGGAAGCTGATAATAACATTATCATAAATACTGTATCACCAGGCCCCATCAAGATTGATGACAGCCAGTTCTCGGAGAGTTATCGTAAATTTCGTGAAGAATATTATAATGAAAAATTAAGAGAAATTCCTCTTAAACGCTGTGCTTCTTTTGAAGATATCTATGGCGTTTGCCGCTTTCTTCTTTCAGATGAAAACTCATACATTACTGGCGAAGAATTCTTCATTACCGGTGGTAAGATTTGACGAAACTTTTGTATTTACATCCGGTGGAATAAATTGAAAATTATATTTTTCATAATTATATATATATTGGCCAGCTCAATACTATTTTCCAAAGCTGAAATTGCAGTATATCCCTCAGGCGGATATTCTAATGAAACAGAATTTTATGCAGGAGCTTTAGCCTATTTAAGATATCGTCCAGCTCATTTTGATAGGTTAACTTCAAAAAACATATTTTATATCTCAACCATTTACAGTCAGAAGAAACAATTCAACTTTTTGTTTCAACCCACAATATATTTTCAAGATGGTTTGTACAGATCATTTTCAGAACTTCAGTATAAAAAATGGCCATCAGAATTTTATGGAATCGGTATGAATTCCAATAGAGATATTTCAGAAAAATACACTTCTGAAGAAATCAAACTTAAATCTGATCTCACACGAATTGTATCAGATAATTGGAAGTTAGCTTTTTGTTATGAATTTGTTAATCATCAGTTAGTAAAATTAGAAGACAATAAGCTTCTTGCATCAGGAAACATTCCAGGATCTCAAAATTCTTCAACATCGGGAGCAGGATTAAAAGTTACGTTAAATAGCAGCAATTCAGAATCTTATCCCACAAAAGGCAGTATATACAGTCTTCAGATAATGAATTATTCTAAGCATATTGGCAGTGATTACAAATTCTCCAGTATCACTCTTGATCTGCGCAAATATTTTGAAATCGACAACCAGAACATTCTTGCAGTTCAATCTTATTTTTCTTCAATAAACGGTGATGTTCCTTTTCATCAGCTGAACTATATGAATGATAATATGCGTGCAATAACCTCAAATCTTTTTATCGATCAAAACGTTTATGTATTTAGAATGGAAGATAGGTTTTTCCATTGGAATGATGGATTCAAAAAAAGATTAGGCTTAGTTATTTTTGCCGAACTCGGTGAAGTTGCATCTGAAATTGCCAAATTCAATTTGGAACAATTCCAATTCAATTATGGTTTGGGATTTCGATATTCCTTCTTCCTGGACGATCGGATGAACGCTAGACTGGATATTGGTTTTGGAGAAGTGAAAGCCAGTATTTCCATGGCAACAGGAGAGGTTTTTTGAGAAGAATATATTTCTCTTTTATTCTATTAGTTTTGGTATGGAATTTAACTGCATTCCAAAATAATGAGACTCTAATATATGATATAAAATATGGCATGATAACTGCAGGTGAATCCTCATTGAGTATCGAAGAGTCAACTTACAAAGATTCAATAGATATTTATAGAATTCTGTCTATTGCAAAAACAAATTCCTTTTTTGATAATGTCTTCAAAGTTCGTGATAAAATTGAGTCTATCTGGCGAAAAGATGACATGCAATCCCTGCGGTTCACAAAAAAGTTGAAGGAAGGAAAATACCGTCAGCACCGCATTCATTTCTATTACCCGGAACAAGGCTTCACAATCTACACCAAATTTGGACGTAAAACTAAAAAAGCAAAAGAGAAAAGGATGGAAATCCAGCCTTTCACACAGGATATTTTAAGCGCATTCTACTATTTTCGTTATCAGGAATTTGCGGTTGGAGATACGGTCACTGTAAATGTAACAGCCGATGGTAGAAGCTATCGAGCAAAGATTATTGGCCGAAAATTAGTTACAATTGAAACCATTTTCGGAAATAAGGAATGTATTGTCGCAGAACCAATAATAGATGGGGAAGCGATCTTTAAACAAACAGGTAAAATCTTGATCTGGGTTACAAATGATGAGTATAAAATCCCTGTTAAATTAAGCAGTAAAATCGTTTTTGGCAGCTTCAAGGCAATTTTGAAAGATGCCAAAAACGTGCCATATAAAATAGTGAAAAATAAATGAACGATCTAACAAAAACTAGTAGTTATTGGTATCATCTTCCCACCGAACTGGTTGCACAATATCCGGTTGAAAACCGCTCAGAAAGTCGACTTCTAAAGTTAGACAAAATAACAGGGGCAGTTTCGCATCATACTTTTTCTGATATTATCGATTTCTTAGAAACCGGTGATGTACTGGTTATAAATAAAACTAAGGTTATTCCTGCCCGATTGTTTGGCAGCAAATCCACCGGGGCAAAAGTAGAAGTTTTTCTACTAAATCAATTGGAAGAAGATACCTGGGAATGTTTGGTAAAACCGGGTCGTAGATTACAGATCGGAGCCAAAATCAATTTCTCGGAAAATTTTAAGGCGGAAATAATTGATCATGCCGAGGAAGGTGGACGCATTGTGAAATTCATCTGGGAGGGAAATTTTTGGGAACAGCTGGACACATTTGGAAAAATGCCTCTACCGCCTTATATCAAACGGGAAGCAATAGAAAAAGATAAAGAAACCTATCAAACAATTTATGCTGAAGAACGCGGTTCAGTAGCTGCCCCAACAGCAGGTTTACATTTTACACCTGAGGTTATGGAAAAAATTCGATTGAAAGGTATAGAAATTCTGGAGGTAACTCTTAGAGTTGGATTGGGAACTTTCCGTCCTGTGAAAAGTGATAACATTAAAAATCACACGATGCACAGCGAATTCTGCCAGATTTCCACAGATACTGCAGAGAAAATCAATAAAGCAAAAAGTGAAAATAGACGAATACTGGCTGTGGGAACAACAACAACCAGAACGCTGGAAAGTTTTGCTGAAAACGGGAAAGTGAATGCAGGTTCTCACTGGACGAATATTTTCATTTATCCAGGAAAGAAAATCCAAATAATTGATGGATTAATAACGAATTTCCACATG
>QMNP01000063.1 GCA_003647825.1 Candidatus Cloacimonadota bacterium | reverse complement strand
CTGAATTTTGGAATGCCTGTTAACGAGAAGATTGACCTTAAAGCTGGTGTTGGTTACATAAGTTCAGATTCTGATCTTCTTGCTGATCCCAATACAGCTATGAGCACTTACCTTCAGTGCAAATATTACTTAGCAAAGAACGCACTGATCATTCCAGAAGTAGGTATGACCGACGATATGGAAGATGGAAATGGAAATGATGAGGGTTCCTTAATTTATTTTGGAGCAAAATTTCAATTAAACTTCAGTTATGATGTAAAATAGATTCATCTTATAATTAAAAGCCTTCCGAAAATTGGAAGGCTTTTTTTGTTTATCTTATTAAGTTAACTATTCAAATATTGCATCCACAAATTCGTTCACATCAAAATCTCTAAGATCTTCCTGTGCTTCTCCAACACCGATCAATTTAACTGGAATATTTAATTGATGTTTAATTCCGATCACGATTCCACCTTTGGCAGTTCCATCAAGTTTTGAAAGAACCAATCCACTAAGATTTGTTGCTTCATCAAATGTTTTTGCCTGGATTATGGCGTTCTGCCCAGTGGTTGCATCTACAACTAAAATTGTTTCATGCGGCCCATCCGGTACGATCTTTTTAATAGTTCTTTCAATCTTGGAAAGCTCATTCATTAGATTCACTTTTGTGTGTTGCCTTCCTGCTGTATCTATTAGAACAACATCAATGTTTTTATTCACAGCACTCATCACACCGTCATATACCACCGATGAAGGATCAGAACCCTGTTGCTGCTTCACGATCGAAGCTCCTGCCCGATCTGCCCAAATTGCCAACTGTTCAATTGCTGCTGCTCTAAATGTATCGGCTGCAATCAGCAAAACAGATTTTCCCTGATCTACAAATCTTTTCGCTAATTTTCCGATAGTAGTAGTTTTTCCAACTCCATTCACACCGGTAAATAGCACTATAAAAGGCTTTATATCAGCAAGTTTAAAATGATCTTCATCGGCTGAATAATCTTTTAGAAGCAAATCTCTAATTATTTCCTCAAGGTGTTTCTGTACTTCTTCAGTAGTATTTATTTGATTAATTCTGATCTCTTCACGTAATTTATCAATAATATCAATGCTTGCTTTTACTCCTACATCAGCCTGCAGAAGCATTTCTTCCAGATCATCCATCAGGTCTTCATCTACCCTACCCCGCAGTTTCACGATCTCTACCAATTTTCCCAGAAAGCCATTCTTGGTTTTGGCGAGTTTCAGTTTTAAGGATTCTGGTTCACTTTTTACTGTGGAAATCTGTTTTGTTTTGGATGATCTTTTTTTTAATATTAAAATCGCAATTATCGCAGTCAAAATCAATATTAAAGCTGCAATAATATATATAATTGTATTAGTATCCATTCTTACTCCAAAATAATCACAAAAAAAAGGCAGACATCTCTGTCTGCCAAAATATCTAATAATATAGGTCTATTTCTCTGCTTTTTCTTTATTAAAATAGGCAGCTAATCGAGCTTTTCTACGGGAAGCAGTTCTTTTATGTATAACGTGATTTTTAGCAGCTTTATCAAGTTTAGCATATACTTCGGAAAGAAGTTTTTCTTTTTCTTCCACCGGCATATCGCTGTGTATTCTTTTCGATAAAGTCTTTATCGTCATTATCACATAATGATTTCGTGCTGAACGTTTCACTTCCTGTCTCAATCTCTTTTCACAAGATTTATGATTAGGCATTAATTCCTCCGCTTTTATAATATTCTGGGACAAAGAAAGTTAAGGGCATTATATGTCAAACCCTTTTTCTTTTTTTTAGTTTTTATATTTTCATACTTGGGTAAGCTAAATTGTTCAAGAGTGTTAATTGCTTCTTATAAAACACATTAAATCAAAACCGTAAGTTTGTAATAATCGAATAAATCTCTCTTTATTCCATATTGTCGTAGCGAATTTTGAAATCCTTTACACCTTCAAAAATAGCATCTACAATTTTATTTTGATAAGAGGAATTAGTGAGTTTCTTCTCTTCTTCCTTGTTGGAAATGAATCCCATTTCTACCAGTACTGCCGGCATATATGCACCCCGCAGTACATAGAAGTTAGCCTGTTTCACTCCACGGCTATGGCTTTTTGTTTTACTAATCATTTCAGCTTGTAATTTTGTACCCAGATGATAACTTTCCTCCAGGTGTTCACTTTGAGCCATGTCTGCCAGAATGAAAGCCAGATCATCATATTTTTTAACAGCTTCTTCTCCACCTTCATAATCATAAACGACCTGATTTTCCAAAGCTTCCACAGCTCTTGCTTCATCTGTTTTAGCAGTTGAAAGATAAAATACTTCAATTCCATTTACTTTTGAGTTTCGATGTGCATTACAATGAATTGAAATGAACAGATCGGCATTATTCTGATTAGCAAACTGGGTTCTCTGCTGCAAAGAAACAAACTCATCTTTGTCCCTGGCCAGCAATACGGTCACATCGAGGTTATCTATGATCTTCTTCTGTAGCTTTTTTGCGACGGTAAGAGCCACATTTTTCTCAAAATTCTTCTTAGTATATCCTATAGCACCAGGATCTTTACCGCCATGTCCTGGATCTATTACGATTGTCTTTATTGAATTATCAATTGGTTTTTCTGCTATTAACTTTCCTTTGTCGAAGCTGATCTTTTCGGGTAGAAGTTTTGGTAAAATTGTCGATAGGAATTTTGTTGGTAAATAATATTTTCCATTTTCCTGCACAACAGATCGTGTAAAATTATACTGTTCACCTCTAAAAAGCAAATAGGATGAATCCATCAAAATTATCAATTGCTGTCCGTAGATATTTACTTTCAATCTTTGATCCAGAATATCTTCATTCACAATTGCCTTAAATACTTTGTTAAGTTCAAAAATATTGAAATATTCGATATTATCGATCAATTCGGTTTGCACAAATTCTGATGATAAACCCGATTTGAATTCAACTTTGATAGCACTATAAAGCAATGAATTTAACATTATTAATGAAATAAACAGAATTGCTCTTTTCAACTAATTCTCCTCATAAATCTTTTTTAATTAAAAGGAAATATCTTCCTGATATTGGCTTTCCATAATTGTGGTATTTTCCATTTTTTATCATCCATTTTCAAATACAACTTAAAACTAAGAATTGAGGCAAAAACAAATAATCCAAAGGCAAGAATAAAAACTGCTCTAATTCCAAATACTTTCATTATTACCAATCCTAGAAAAGGAGCAAAAACACCACGTAATCCGGTTAGTGAAACATGTACACTCTGAAACATCGAAACATCCTCTTCACCGGCAAAACAAATTGAACTTATATTCCAGGATATTACAATACCCGACATCGCTAAACTATAAATGAAAAAGGCCAGATATACAATATAATTAGCAGAACTTGTACCGATAAAGAAACTCGATATCATTAAAATAAGCGGATACAGACTTAATAAAAGGAAAGTGAGTGAAGTAAATAATGCCGGATTTTTTTTATCAAAAAGCCTGCCTGCTATTGGTGCCAGAAACAGAATTCCGATTTGAGAAAGAATTCCTTTCGCCAAAAAAGTCTGGCTGTAATCCATTTGCAAATATTCTACTAAATATTTGGGAATTGCCGGCAGTAACATCATAAAGGCAATACCATATATAAAAAAATTCCTTTGAAATATGGCAAATTCTTTATTCTTCTTTAAGACTTCTAAAGAGCGAACTATTGGTTTATAAAATATGTGTTTAAATGAAATAAAAGCTCTGTCTGAATTATGGTTTTTCTTCAGCTGAATGCGCGACATAATTATTGCATGTACTAGCCCAAAGAGACCGACAATGGCAAAGAAATATCTGAACCAGTTTTCATTAATATCAAGTATTCTGCCGATAACAAAGCTGAAAATAACCGAAACTAACGTTATGAAGCTTGCTGTGTAACCAAAAATATTTCCTCTATTTTTTGGTGTTATATTGTTTTGCAAAATCGCATTTTGGGCAGGACTGATAAATGCATTGAAGGAAAACAGCAGGATCATAAGGCCAAGATATTGGTAGTAATCTGTTACAAAAAGCATAATTATCAGACTCAATCGTCCAACAATTCCAGTAAGGATATAATATTTAGCCAAGCTATGAGAATGCTCCAGGATCTTTCCCCACCAGATAGAAAATATATTGGATATCGGCCACAGCATCACTAAAATTGTTATCTGCCAGTCCAGTGCATGCAGAGCTTTTTTGGCTATGATGTCTTGAACCTGAAAAGAAGTCATCACAAAGCCATAGAAGAAACTGGCAGCCATCATGGCTATAAATGTCTTCTTTTCTAAAATCGTTAATTTCATTCCATTCTCTATCTCAATTTTATTATCAATTCACATTCATTTTTTTTATTAAACGTGGATAGATAATTACAACTTCATTACGTGTGCAAAATCCATATATATAATAAATTTGTCTATCTATTCTAACTTCATTTCAAGAAAAAAATTTACCAACCATTAATTATATATCTTTTTGTTTTAGTGAAACAAAAATTGCTTGCTTATATAATATTGTTTAAAAATGTGGTATGCAAAATATTAAGTATATAAAAAAAATAATAAACAAGGGAGAAGATATGGGTTTGAAGACTTTCCCCGGAGGGATTCACCCTCATGATGCAAAAAACTTTTCCAAAGACAAAGCGATCGAGCAGATGGCTTTACCTTCTAAAATTGTTATTCCATTATCTCAACATATTGGAGCTCCAGCCAAACCGATTGTAAAACTTGGGGATGAAGTTCTAGCTGGTCAATTAATTGCTGAAGCTGGTGGATTTGTATCAATTCCAATGCATGCTTCCATTTCTGGCAAAGTTACCAAAATCGGTAAATTTTATCACCCGACCGGCACAATGCTGCCGGGTATTGAGATCACCAGTAACGGTGAAGATAAATGGGTAGAACTTGATGATGATAAAAACTATCTGGATTTAGATGCCACTGAAATGAAGAACAGGATTTCTGCAGCAGGTCTTTGTGGAATGGGTGGAGCAGGATTCCCAACTCACGTTAAGCTTTCTCCACCGCCAGATAAACCAATTGATACTGTAATCTTAAATGGTGTGGAATGTGAACCATATCTCAACGCAGATTACCGCATCATGCTGGAACAAGCTGATGAGATCCTTGCTGGTTTGAAGATATTCATGAAAATCACTAATGCCCAGAAAGGTATGGTTGGAATCGAAGAAAATAAACCTGCAGCCATAAAACATATGAAGCAGCTTGTGAAAAAAGAAAAAGACATATCTGTTGTTGGACTTAAATTAAAATATCCACAGGGTGCAGAAAAGCAACTGATCTATGCTGCAACAAAGAGAAGAGTTCCTAATAAAGGCGGGCTTCCCATGGATGTAAAAGTTGTGGTTCAGAATGTAGGAACTGCAATTGCAGCTTATGAAGCTGTTCGCTTTAAGAAACCTTTGGTAGATCGTGTAATTACAGTTACAGGCAAGATCGTAAAAGAACCTAAGAATTTAAAAGCGCGAATTGGAACTTTTTATGGTGATCTGCTGGATTTCTGCAATGGAACGACCGAAGAAATTGGTAAAGTGATTTCCGGTGGGCCAATGATGGGATTTGCCATTTCCACTCTGGATACTCCCATGACAAAAGGAAGTTCCGGCCTGCTGTTATTCAACAGACAGGAAGCTGCAAAAGATGATGAGCACACTTGTCTCCGCTGTGCACGTTGTGTAGATATCTGCCCTATGGATCTGGTTCCCTGCTTGATCGCCAATAGCGTACGTTATGAAGATTACGACATGGCAGAAAAATATGGTGTAATGGATTGCATCAAATGTGGAAGTTGTGCATATGTATGTCCTTCTCATATCAAATTGATCCAATGGATCGATATTGGTAAGATTAAAGTTAGTGAAAAAAGAGTAAAAAAATAGAATTATTGTAACATAGAAAATGAAAAAAATAATAATAAATTTGGAGGGAATATGAGCGATGTTTATGCTGTCTCGGCAGCACCGCATATAAAGCAGAAGATCAGTGTTGGTTCTGTTATGTGGCAGGTCGTTCTGGCATTAATTCCTGCACTTCTGGCGGGTATATTTTTCTTTGGAATTCAATCGCTGGTTCTCACACTTTATGCTGTCGTTGCTGCTGTGATCACCGAAGCATTGATCCAGAAACTTAGAAATGTACAAGTTACCATCAGTGATGGTAGTGCTGTTGTAACAGGTATGTTAATTGCTTTTAATATTAATACTTCTTCACCCTGGTGGCTTCCGGTTGTAGGATCGGTATTTGCTATAGCAATTGGGAAGCAGATCTTTGGTGGTCTGGGTTTTAATATCTTCAATCCAGCCCTGCTGGGAAGAGCTTTTCTGGTTGCTTCCTGGCCAACCTTAATGACTGCCGGCTGGAGGGCAACTCAACCAATGAGCAAGATCTTTCAAAGTTCTATCAACGGACTTCAGGATCTCCCCTCAAATGTTCCTGCCGTAGTTACATCGGCTACTCCCTTAGGTGTGGCAAAAGCTCTGCGAGATTCAACTCAGGTAGCCCCTGAAATTGCAGAAACAGTGATGAACAGCCTTTCCAGTACAGATACTCTGCAGAACCTGTTCTGGGGGAATATCGGAGGAGTTATTGGAGAAGTTTCAGTAGCTGCCTTACTTATTGGTGCAGCTTATCTGGCCTGGAAACATATTATTGAATGGCGAATTCCTTTCAGTTATATTGCCACAGTTTTTGTTCTTACCTATATTTTTGGTGGAATTAACGGATTGTTTTCCGCATCAATTATGCTGCCTGTGTTCCACATTTTTTCCGGTGGTTTGATTTTAGGAGCTTTCTTCATGGCAACCGATATGGTAACCTCGCCTGTAACTAAAAAAGGCAGACTGATCTTTGGTATCGGATGTGGAATTTTAACAGTTGTAATCCGATTAGTTGGCGGGTATCCTGAAGGTGTGTCTTATTCCATTATCCTCATGAATATTGCTGTTCCATTGATCGATAAATACTCGCTACCCAAAGTATTCGGGGAGGTGAAGAAATGAAATATTATCTGCAATTAGGATTTGTGCTGTTGCTCATCACCGCTCTTGCCAGTGGAATTTTAGCCTATATCAATGGCCTTACGGCACCTATTATCGAAGAAAATCAACGCCTTACAAAAGAGAATGCACGCAAAGAAGTTATGCCGGATGCTGTATCATTTGAAAAAATCGGAATTTATAATGAGGAAGGTGTTTTTGCAGCTAAAAATGATACTGGTGAAATTGTAGGTTTTACATTCCTTGCTTCTCTTTATGGTTACAGCAGTGATGTAAAATCGATGGTTGGCGTGACCAAAGATATGGTTGTAAACAAAATTAAAGTGATCTCACAAACAGAAACTCCAGGTCTGGGGGCAAACTGTGAGAAGCCAGAATTTCAAGCTCAGTTTTCTAACAAAGACCTTCAGCAAATGAAAGTAGATAAAGATGGTGGATCAATAGAGAGTTTAACTGGTGCAACTATTACAACTCGAACTATTGCTAATTCTATTAAAAATGGAATGGAATACCTGCTTACCTTGGATGTTGTAAAAAATATCGAGAAACCTGTTGAAATTGCAGAAAGCACTGTAGAAACTGCGGAGGTGACAAAATGATAAAAGAATTCACTAAAGGTTTTATCAAAGAAAATCCGGTATTTGTAATGGCTTTGGG
>QMNP01000062.1 GCA_003647825.1 Candidatus Cloacimonadota bacterium | reverse complement strand
TTTGTATTTTGATTCTATTAGTTACTATTGTTTATGCAGACAAGGTTAGCAAACAAATTGAAAAGAAAAACCATTCAAATGTAAAAACCTACAACTGGGAAGAGACAGCTTCAAAATTCATTAAAGATAACGGTAAAAACGGCAGATCTGTTCCGGGAGTAATTGATTACCAGGGTAAAATTACTGACAGTGCAAACAACCCGATAACCAGCGATGTAAACTTAGTTTTTGCAATTTATGATGTCTCTTCCGGAGGAGCGAATCTTTGGACGGAAACTCATACAAGTGTTACTCCTGTAGATGGATTAGTACATGTATTGCTGGGTTCGCAGACCAGCTTTGAAAGTACTTTGTTCGATGGCTCGGATAGATGGCTGGGTATTAAAGTGGGCAGTGATTCTGAGATGACACCCCGCCTGCGCATTGCCAGTGTTCCTTATGCAATTTATGCTGAAACTGCAGAGACTGATAACGATTGGACAATAAGTGGCTCATACTCACTTGCAGCAGGTTCGAATAATACAGTTGTTAGTGCATATTCTCTAGCACATGGGTTGAATAACAATATTACAACAAATGGACATTATGCTGCAGCATTGGGAGCTAATAATACAATAAATCGACCCTACTCTTTAGCAGCAGGGTCTTATAATTCGATAGACGGATCTTATGCGATGGCACTAGGTAGATATTTAACAGCTCAAGCATATAATTCATTTGTAATTGGAAGATATAACGTAATTTCAGGTACCTGGGATTCGTGGGAAATTGATGAACCATTATTTGTAATTGGTAATGGTGCTGATGGTGACAATAGATCAAACGCACTAACAGTTTTTAAAGATGGCAAGACTACAATTGGCTCTGATACTATAGGTGAAATGCTTACAGTAGAAGGAACGATCGAATCTACAACTGGAGGCTTTAAATTTCCTGATGGAACAACACAAACTACTGCAAATAGTGGAAACGGAGATATAACAGCAGTTACAGCCGGTACAGGTTTAACAGACGGCGGCACATCTGGTGATGTAACCTTAAATGTTGACTTGGCTGGAAATGGATCAGCAACAACAGTTGCTAAAAGTAATCATTATCACAATTCTTTAAATTCAGCCGATGGATCTCCAATTGATGCAGTTTATGTAGATAATGATGGTGATGTGGGAATTGGAACAACTAGCCCTTCTACATATGGTGGGTTTGTAACTTCAGGCAAAAGTGTGGTTTTTTTGGGTGATAGCGGAACAACATCAGTATCAGGAGTTGGTGCACGATTTCAGTGGATACCGGAAAGACGAGCAATACGTTCTGGGTATGCAGATGGATCTGAATGGAATTTAGCAAATATCGGTGAATATTCTGGAGCAATTGGACGAAAACTCACCGCAAGTAGCTATGCTAGTTTTGCAACAGGTTATGATAATTCTGCAAGTGGTAATTATTCTTCAGTTTTTGGTACAGAAAATGAAGTTAGTGGATTTGCTTCTACAGCATTTGGTTCGAACAATAATTCTTCAGGTGATTGTGCGTTTGCTGCTAACTATTACACAAATGCCATTGGAATTAATTCAGCAGCTTTTGGTTATTATTCAGATGCTCAAGCATATGGTTCATTTGTTGTTGGTCGTTACAATATTCAAAACGGTACTTATAATAGCTGGATATCATCTGAACCTTTATTCGTTATTGGTAATGGTACTTCGGCTTCGACTTCCAACAGAAGTAATGCTGTTACGGTTCTAAAAAATGGTAATGCAGGATTTGGTACAGATACTCCTCAACGGACAGTTCATATAAATGATGTACTGCGACTTGAACCAAGAGCAGATACCCCATCATCACCAAGTGAAGGCGATATTTATGTAAATTCTACAACTAACCACATTTACTGCTATCTAAATGGCAGCTGGAAGCAATTGGATAACTAAAAGGAGTAGATCATGAAATTCAAGTTTCTATTATTAATTTTTATTTTACCCATTCTGCTCCTTGCCCAGCAGGCAACCAGCGACAACTACAAACTGGTAGATTACGGGCTGTTCAACGGAAATCTTTCCGGTAACAATGAGCCTGCTTCCACAAACTATATTGCTGAAGTTAATACGGTTGGAAATCTTTCAGCAGGTAAAATTAATAGTTCAACCTATAATCAATATCCTGGATTTATTGGCATGGAATACGGAGATGCTCCGCTGCCTGTAACTTTAAATTCCTTCACAGTAGCAATAACAACTGGGGAACCACAGCTTGTCTGGATCACACAAACCGAAACAGAAAATGCAGGTTGGAATGTGTATCGCTCTGGGAGTAATACTATTGCTGAATCTTTTCAGATAAATGCTGACTACATCGAAGGAGCCGGAACTACCAGCGAACCTACAGAATATGATTTCACTGATGAGCATGAGATTACAGCAAACATTACCCTCTGGTACTGGCTGGAATCTATCAGCTATTCCGGCAATACAGATTTGTACGGGCCGATCACTCTTACAGTTCCATATAATTACAATGAAAATGGAATTCCCGATACACCGGTAAAATTTGGACTTCACCAGAATTACCCTAATCCATTTAATCCTACTACTACAATATCGTTCATCTTGAAAGAAGAAATTGCCCAAAATATACAACTGGAAATCTACAACATCAAAGGACAAAAGGTTATTAATCTTACAACAAGCTTGGGGTATCCGGAATCTGTCGAAGAAAATGGCTTAAAATATTCTGTCGTCTGGAACAGCATTGATAGTAGTGGCAGACAGGTAGGTTCTGGAATTTACTATTACCGCTTAACAGCAGGAAGTAAAAAATATCTGAAAAAAATGATCTTAATTAAATAGAAAACCTTAAAAACGGTTTCATTTAAGGGATTTCTTTCATAAACCTTTTCAATGGTTGAGTTAATAAATGACGGCCTAAAAGGTTCAACAAGAGAGAAGCCATCTAAACTTCTACAAGGTTTTTATTTCACGATTTCTTCAAGGAGTTCATTTATAACAGAATAAACATCTTTCTTTTTGTTGTAAACATCATCAATAAGCTGATTCAGATCATAATTTTCCTGTAAGAATTCGCTGGTTTTCTGCAGAAGTTTATTATGTGCGATCTGCTTCATTTCCATTTCCAAGCGCTGTTTACGGTTTGCATCAAACATATTTTTTTGCTGCAGAAATTCATGATGCTCCTGGATCGCACTAACGAGTTGTTCAATTCCTTCATTATCTCTAGCAATTACCTGGCAAATCGGAGCAGGGTGTTCTTTGTGTTCACCCAGGTTCTGCAGCATTTCGATTTCCAGAACTGTTCGTTCTACACCATCTTTGTCTGCCTTGTTCACAACAAAAATATCAGCAATTTCCATTACGCCAGCCTTGATCGCCTGAATTTCATCACCCATTCCCGGGATAAGAACCAGAAGAGTTGTATCAACATTCTTCACAACTTCGATCTCAGATTGACCCACTCCCACAGTTTCAATAAAAATATAATCACAGCCATAAGCATCGAGGATTTTAATTGCATCACTGGTTGCAGAAGAAATACCACCTAAATGCCCACGAGAGGCCATGCTGCGTATAAAGACATTTTCATCGGTTGCCAGTTGCTGTAAACGGATACGGTCGCCTAAAATAGCTCCTCCGGAAAAAGGACTGGTAGGATCAACAGCTACAACACCGATCTTTTTATCTTGTAGCCGCAGATATTTTACTAGTTTGTCGGTAAGAGTGCTCTTCCCCACTCCTGGTGCACCAGTAATTCCGATTATATAAGCGTTACCGACATGTGGCGTTATCAATTTAATAATTTCTTCATTGCTGTCAGAATTTTCGGCCAGAGAAATCAATCGGGCTGCAGCCAATGTTTCTCCTGTCAGCATTCTTTTCACTAGATCAGGGATATCATTCTTCTTCATTAGATATCCATTTCTGCCATTTGTTTTAGTAGAACATCAAAATCATTGATAAAATCCGGAGCAACATCAACCTGCAAAATGGGTTTCGTTTTTTCGGGTGTTGTATAATTGCACCAGCCTTCCAGTGATTCCAGGATGTAGCCGAATTTGATCAATTGGTTATTCTTCATTCCTATTTGGAAACGAAAAGTTCCATCTGTTAATTCAATCTTTTCTTTAATCAAGAAATCCATTTTCTATTCCATATAACAAGAGCTTCCATCCCATTTTGTAAGGGAAAATAAAAAAGGGATTTATATAAATACTGCATAAATGGTTTGTAAAAACCCCTCTCCGGTTTAGGCTGTATCTCCCCTCCTAAAGGAGAGTTTACTTCAAAGCAAAATCTAAAACTTCGGATATTTTATCTACTAAGATTATATCTAAACCTTTTTTGATCTCATCCTGGATCTCGGTAAGATTCGGTTCATTTTTTCGAGGAACGATTACATGTTTTATCTTAGCACGTTTAGCAGCTATTAATTTCTCTGCCAAACCACCAATCGGTAATACATTGCCGGAAAGCGTGATCTCACCTGTCATAGCAAGATTATGTTTTACTTTCTTACCGGAAAGCACAGAAACAATTGCAGTTACAAGACCTACACCAGCCGAAGGACCATCTTTGGGAATTGCTCCCTCCGGCAAATGAATATGCAGATCGCAATTCTTATAAAATTCTTCATCAATTTTATATTCAGAAGCATGCAGTCGGGCATAACTGAAAGCTGCTTGAGCAGATTCCTGCATCACATCACCAAGTTGACCTGTAAGTTTAAGCTTTCCTGAACCTTTCATTTTAACCACTTCTATCTGCAGCGTTTCACCACCAAACTGTGTCCAGGCAAGTCCGGTAACAACACCTACAGAATCTATGCGGTTAACTTCTGAGTATAGATGTTTAGGGATTCCCAGATAATCTTCCAGATCGCCGGCTTTTATGGAAACCTGTTTAGTAGTATCACCTTCTACAAATTTCTTCACAACTTTTCGTAAAATTTTAGCAATCTGTCTTTCCAGGCTCCTTACTCCAGCTTCTCGAGTATATAGTTTAATAATTTTTTCCAAAGCTGTTTTTTGATACTTCAGGTTTATCTTCCCATGCAGATCATGTTCACTCAGCACCTTAGGCACAAGATGCTGGGTGGCAATATTAATTTTTTCAAAAGCTGTATATCCGGGTAGTTCTATCACTTCCATTCTATCGATAAGAGGTTGTGGAATGGAATTGAGGGTATTCGCTGTAGTAATAAATATAACCTGAGAAAGATCATATTCAAAATCGAGATAATGATCACGGAAGGAATCATTTTGTTCGGGATCTAAAACTTCCAGTAAAGCAGAGGCTGGATCTCCTCGAAAATCATGACTCATTTTATCTATTTCATCCATCATGATGAGGGGATTACGAGTTCCCACTTTTTTCATGCTCTGCATGATAACTCCGGGCATAGCTCCTACATAAGTTCTACGGTGGCCACGAATTTCTGCTTCATCTCTCACGCCACCCAAAGATAAACGTACAAATTTACGATCCATAGCTCTGGCAATAGATTTTCCCAGCGATGTTTTTCCTACACCAGGAGGTCCAACGAAGCATAAAATCTGACCCTTTACTTTGTCTGCCAGCTTAACAACAGCCAGGTATTCCAAGATTCGTTCTTTTACTTTTTCCAGTCCATAATGATCTTCATCCAAGATTTTCTGAGCTTTTTTCAGGCCAAATTCTTTCAGTTCAGGATCATCCCAGGGAAGATCTAGTATCCAGGTTAAATACGTATGGATAACTGAGTACTCGGGAGAGAAATTACTCATGCGGGAAAATTTCTTAAGTTCGCCTTCTGCTTTTTTGCGAGCTTCCTCACTCAAATTTGCTTTTTTTATCTTTTCCTGAAATTCTAAGAGATCAGTTTTTTCTTCCTTGGTTACTCCCAATTCTTTATGAATAGCTTTTAATTGTTCCGTAAGATAATATTCCCTTTGCAGCTTATTCAAGCGTGTTTTAACAGTACCATCGATCTTGTTTTCCAACTTTAAAATTTGGATTTCTTCTACTGCTATACGATAGATTTTACTAATTGATTCAAAAAGATCATCAAGCTCGAAAAGACTCTGTTTCTTCTTAAGGTCTAAACCGATATTAGCCAGAGTATAATAGAAAAATTCTTCCGGATTATTGGTCTCGTTCAAAGGCAGCATAGTTTCTTCGGGAAGAGTTTTATTTAAATTAACATATTGTTGAAATACCTTTTTGAATGAGCGCAATAATGCTTCTGTTTCGATCTTATTCTGATTTAAGGTCTTCTTGCGGATCATGAAATAAGCATTTAAGTAATTTTTTGTTCGGTAATAACGTTCAATTTTGATGCGTTCATTACCTTCTACAAGTAAGCGCATATTTCCATCTGGTAATCGCAAATATTGTAAAATTGTACAAAGTGTACCATACCTGAATAAATTTTTTGCTTTGGGATCTTCGTCGTATTCTGTTGGAATTTTCTGACTCACACAGATAATTTTGCTATTCAAATTTAAAGCTGCTTCTGCTGCACTTATCGAAAATGATCGTCCTACCAGAAGTGGCGTGATCGTGTATGGTACTACTATTGTATTCCTTAGCGGGATTACAGGTAGAAGCCCAAAATCTTTATCTTTTATCATAAAACCTTTTTCGGCCATTTAATCCTCCATATTTACCATTGACAATCAGATAACATAATCATCAACAGCAACAATGAAAATACTTTTTTTGGTTGGGATTTTGTGTCAAACGATTCTTTGGTTATTTAGTTGAGTAAAATTTTTGAAATAATAAAATAAACTCGTTATTATATTACCTTCTGGAAAACTCGAATGGATCGAATTCATAACCAATAGAAAGGTAATAATAGCTGCGTTTATCTTCATCTAAAGCTGCACCTATGCGAATAGGACCCAAATAAGTTTTATATCCCAGAACTACTCCGCCGCCTTTGTAAGTAAATTTCTCCGGCTGCCAGTAATCCACATCTCCTAAATTTAAAATATTCAATTGCAGATCGAAAAATGAATTTCGATATGGTTCAAAACGGAATGCAATTGTATTAATTTTGTAAGTTGGTGCACTTTTTTCTTTTGCATTCAATCCCAGGAAACTATCAATACCACCGATATAAAATGGGTCAAAATCATTTTCCAGCTTTTCGAAATGCGAGCCATATTCAAATTGATATTTAATCGAAAAATTTTGGGCAAATGGGAGTAACATCTGCAAACGTGTGAAAAAAGTTCTGATATCTTCATCACTATAAAATTCTTCATTGGAAACAGAATATTTCATATAAAGTGATGTCCCCTGCATCGGGAATACAAAATCATCAAGATTTTCATGATAAAGTTTTAAACCTACACCTGTAGATCTGTAATCAGAATCATCAAATTCTGCAATGTCCTTATATAAACCGGAGTGAAATGTAAATCCATAAAGTTCAGCGATCAAAGCCTTCCTGGTAAAAATTCCTATTCCAAAGGTGCCTCCATACTCCAGAGAGCGAACGCTATTTGTTTTTTCATGATCATCATTGTAAGAATAAAATCTAAACTCTTTAATATAAGGAAATAACCTGTAGTAAACTCCCCAATGTTTACCAAAATTCTTAACATAGTCGAGGTTCAATTCCTGGCTGTCTCCCACTTGCGCATTCAAAAGGCATTTCGAGTTCTTCTGAAGCACATTGTTCATATCAAGGGTTAT
>QMNP01000061.1 GCA_003647825.1 Candidatus Cloacimonadota bacterium | reverse complement strand
TTACGAAGACAAACTTCGTAACCAGAAGTGGAACTAAACCTTCGGAATGGTTTTAGAGCTCCTTGCTTTTTTTTGACCTTCCGAATGGTTAGATATGATGATTTAATAAAGATTACGAAGACAAACTTCGTAATCAGAAGTGGAATTTCTGATTGTTCCCAAAAGAATTTGGGATCATTTTCAGATTGGATGTTCTGGAGGATCAAATGAAGAAAACGTTATTCTGCATAATAGCCTGCATCATAATTACAACTCTGTTTTCACAAGAATCTACTGATGAGATACCATTAGAGAAAACTAAATCATCAGTTGATTCTATTGATTTTCACAATAAATTTCAGGAAGCATTTACAGAAATTCTGGAGGCTGCAGAAAGCGATTTTGAAGATGTAAGTTTTGATACTACTGAAATTAAAATTAATAATATAACTTATAACAAATTAATGTTAGATTTCCCCCAAGCTGAATATTCTCTCTATCATAAATCTCCAATTCCCAATACGGAAAATAAATACAAACATACATTAAAAATATATTATAAAGCTAAAAAGAATGACAACGATATTTTCCTGGATAACGAAATCTATAATGATCTGTATACACAAGTAATTAATGAATTTGATGCCATCCACAAAGTGGAACTAAATGGAAAGTGGAAGATGAAACTTGATGATAAAGGTTTCAAGATGCTTTTAGATAAAGATCCCTCTCTTAAGATCTATGTAAAACCTTCAGGTAAAACAGGATTTGAAATTGAGTTCGATCTTACGGAAGAATAAATTACTCTAAATCGAGTTCTAATTAACATATCATCGTAAAAGCTTACCAATAGATATATTGTTGTTTTTGACCATACATTTACATTGACAAATATACTCGTCTGTTTTTTCCAAAGATTAGAAAAAATTAAAAAAAAGGAATTACATGAAGAAGATTGATTTACATATTCATACGAATTATTCAGACGGATTATATTCACCCGAAGAAGTTGTGCAACTGGCAATAGAGAGGGGATATGACGTTATTTCCATTACCGATCACGATAATATCGATGGTTTTTTGCAAGTGAAAGATTATGCAGCCGATCAAGGCATTACGTTGATCCCTGGAGTAGAAATAAGTACCGTACATAGAAACCGCGATGTTCACATTCTGGCCTATAATTTCGATTTGGAAAATGCAGCTTTGCTTGATTTAATGAAAAGAATTTATGATAGCCGCTATGGCCGAGCAGAAACAATTATTCAGAAGCTGAATGAACGGGGAATTAAGATCGATATTGAAAAGGTGAAATCTTATGCCGGTAGAAATAATTACTTAGGCAGACCGCATATTGCACGTGCTATGATCGAAGCAGGATACTGCAGCGATAAATATGAAGTTTTCGATAATCATATTGGAGAACACTGCTATGCCTACGTACCAAAATATGCACCTTCATCTGAAAAAGCGATCAAAACGATTCAAGAAGCAGGCGGTGTAAGTATTCTGGCACATCCTTACACAATGGGTGACGATAGATTGATCTATGAATTAATTGCTTATGGCATTGATGGACTAGAAGTTTTCTATGCCAAATCCAATGATGAAACCGTGTATCATTACAATGAAATTGCCCAGGAAAATAATCTTATTCGTACCGGTGGCAGCGATTTTCACGGAGAAGGATATGACTTGGAAATATTCGGCCATTATACAGCTCCTGAATCAGTGCTGGCAGAACTCAAACGTGGCAGCTACGAATAACTTGTACTATTAAAGAGGATAAATTGAATAATACAGAAAATCTAATAGATATAAACAAAACCAAAGGTTTACCTCGATCCTATAAATTCAATCAGTTCATACGCTGGTTTACGATAATTCTGGCCCTGCTTATTATTGTATATTCACTTTGGATCGTGTTCACCCAGGTTCATTCCGATTCATCTAAATTTCAAAAATATCTACCTTTTGCTTTGATGTTCCTGGGATTAAACTCGCTTCTAAAGAATCTGTTTTCTCTCAATACAATTACATTTCGAGAGCAGGGAATTGCATTCAATTATATTGGCCGGTTCGGTGTGAAAATAGCCTGGAATGCCATGAAAAAAATGGAACTAAATGATTCTAAACACAAGATGATCCGAATTAAGTACACTGATAATGAAGAAGAGAAAACATTCGAGTTTGCGCTGAATTTTCCTGGCATGTTAGAGATCATCAACAGTATTGCAGAATTGTGCCCGGATTTGGAATATGACGAATTCCTACAGCGGGTAATAATTAACGATGATGAGGTGAAAGCTTATCGGAAAAAGCAGGATAAGCTTAAAGAATCAGATCAATAAAATTTTATGTGAAACATCGAAATGTTCCCTGAGAAATTCACATCCAGAATTTAAAGAAGTAAGGTAAAATGAAAATTGCAATTGTTGGACCGTTCTATCCGTTTCGGGGAGGAATCGCTCAATTCTCCTCTCAAATGGCTGAGGAATTATCAGAAACTCACGAATTGCTTTGCGTAAATTTTATTTATCAGTATCCCGCTTTGATCTTTCCAGGTAAAACACAATACGATGAAAGTAGTGATTTCCTTGAAATTCCAAATCAAAGATTATTAACACCATACAATCCGTTCACATTTGCAAAAACTACAAAATCTATAATTGATTTCAAACCGGATCTGGTGATCTTCAACTACTGGATCCCATTTACTGCCATTGCATATAATTATGTAGCGAAACAGATACAAAAAAAGATCAAAACCAAAGTCATAACAATTGCTCATAACTTAGAATCTCACGAAAAATGGCTGCTGGCAGAGAAAATGACCAGACATGCAATGCAGTTCAGTGATGGTATTGTAACACTGTCTAAAGCTGTTCAAAAAGATGCAGAAAAACTTTTTCCGCAAAAACAAATCATTCCTGCTTTTCATCCAACTTACTCTTTTTACAAAAAAGGAAAATTTACCAGAAAATCAGCAAAAAAGGCTTTGGGATTCACTGATGAAAAAGTTGTTCTTTTCTTTGGTTATATTAAGCAGTACAAAGGCTTGGATCTGCTGCTGAAATCATTTCCTGAGCTTTTTGCAAAGATACCGAATACACGACTTCTAATTGTAGGCGAAGTATATGGGGAAGCGAAGCAATATTACGATTTGATCGACGAATTAAAAATCAAAGACAAAGTAACTTTCGTTCGAGAATTTGTACCAAATGAAGAAGTAGAAAAATATTTTCTGGCGGCTGACGTACTGGCTCTTCCGTATAAACAGGCAACTCAAAGTGGAGTAGCTCAGATCGCTTTCAGCTTTGGTAAAGGTGTGGTAGTTACACCTGTTGGCGGATTACCGGAAATTGTGCAGGAAGGCAAAACGGGAATTGTATCAGCATCGATGAGTCCATCTGATCTTGCAGCAGCTCTGAGTAACTATTTTCAATTAGATCTGGGAAAAATAAAAAAACAAACATTGCTGGAAAGCGATAGATTTTCCTGGCAAGGTTTTTGTGAGTTAATCTTGAAATAATAAAAAAAGGTTCTGCCAGATGACAGAACCTTTTCGCAGATAAATTTAGTTTACGACCTATTGGCCATTGATCTTCATACCTTTGATAGCATCAATTGGACATACATCCATACATCTACCGCAATCGATACAGGCTGAATTGATAACGTAATATTCATCACCTTCTTCGATAGCAGATGTGGGACATACATCAATGCAAACACCACACTTCACACATTCTGATGTTATTACAAAAGCCATATGCTCTCCTCTCCAATAACTCCAAGGAGTACTAACTTCCGTTTATCCTTAAGATTGAAAGGATTTATTAAACTTCCATTATTTCTTTTTCTTTAGAAGAAGACGCTTCGCCTATCTTCTCAATCCATTTATCGGTGAGTTCCTGAATCTCTTTCAGAGCCTTTTTTTGCTCATCTTCACTGATTTCACCATTCTTTTGCATTTTTTTTGCCGAATCATTTCCTTCCCGGCGGATGTTGCGGATCTCGATCTTTCCCTCTTCTGACATTTTCTTCACCTGCTTCACGATATCACGTCGTGTATCTTCGGTGAGAGGTTGAAAGGGAAGACGGATTACATTACCGTCGTTCTCTGGAGTTACGCCAATATTGGAAGCCAGAATAGATTTTTCAATATCTAAAAGACAAGATTTATCCCAGGGCTGAACCACGATCAAACGAGGTTCCGGAATAGAGATATTACAAAGCTGTTTAATTGGTGTAGTTGCACCATAATATTCGATTCTGATGTCGTCAAGAGCGGAGGCATTTGCTCTACCGGTTCTAGTTTTGGAAAATCTGCTTAACAAAGAATTGAAAGCATCTTCCATTTTCATTTCCATGGTTAATAAGAGTTCATCCATCATTGCTCCTTTTTCAAGTTTTCAACAATCCGAATTAATCATGTATACAAGCTTTATGCATGTACGAATGTTCCCACTTTATTACTTTGAATCGCTTCTTTCAGGTTATCTCTTTTGTCAATATTAAAAACCTTAATCGGCATGTTGTGTTCACGTGCCAGAGAGAAGGCTGTCATATCCATAACTTTTAATTTTTTATCTAAAACTTCATCAAAAGTAATATCATTGATGAATTTGGCATTTTTATTTTTTACAGGATCAGAAGTATATACACCATCTACTTTTGTGCCTTTAAATACGATATCGGTTTCAAGTTCTATGGCACGAAGAACGGCAGCTGTATCTGTGGTGAAGAATGGATTTCCAGTTCCACCGCAGAAGAAACATATTTTGCCTTCATTCATTGAAGTTTTAGCTCTATCCGGTGTGTAGAATTTGGCGATCTTTTCTAGCTGGATAGCTGAATAGATCTCGGTGCGATAATTTTTTGTTTTTAATAAATCGACCAGGATCAAAGCATTCTGAATTGTAGCCAGCATACCAACGCTATCTGCTGCAACTCTATCTAACTGCTGTCCAACTTTAGAATTTCCTCTAAAAAAGTTTCCACCACCCAATACGATTCCAATACTGTAACCGAGTGTTTTTACTGTGATGATCTCTTTTATAAGTTCATCAACTCTATCCAGATCAATACCAAAACCTTTTTCACCAGCCAGCACTTCACCACTTAATTTAAAAATGATCTTATGAATCTTTTCCGGCTTATATGTTTGCATAATTCTGCTCCTGTTTCTACTAATGATTAACCTTTCATCTGAGCTGCAACTTCAGCTGCAAAATCTTCAGATTTTTTTTCTAATCCTTCACCCAGTTTGTATCTAATGAAAGATACGACCTTGAGATCGCCTGCATATTTTTCTACAGTGATCTTATCATCTTTTACAAATTTCTGGTGCAATAAGCAATTTTCTTCAAAGAACTTATTCATTTTACCGATCAGAATCTTGTCGATAATGTTTTCCGGTTTGCCTTCTTCTATAAGTTGTGCTCTTAATATGCGCTTTTCTTTGTCCAGTATATCCTGGGTAACTTCAGATTTTTCTAAGAAATCCGGAGCCATGGCAGCAGCATGCATTGCAATATCTTTTGCTTTGATCATATTCTCTTCTGATGCTTCTCCTTTTAAATTAAGGATAACACCAATTTTACCGCCCATGTGCAGATATGTACTCACAAAGCTGTCAGATACAACTCTTTCAAAACGACGAATGTTCATGTTTTCACCAATAGTAGCGATCATGGTATTTAGTTTTGTTTCTATAGTTTCACCTTCAACTTCAAGAGCTTTAAGCTCATCAACTGTCTTGATATCGTTTTCCAGAACGACTTGCGCCAGAGTTTCACCGAATTTTAAGAATGCTTCATTCTTAGCTGCAAAGTCTGTTTCAGAGTTGAATTCGACCATTACACCGATCTTGTTATCTGCTGAAATTGCGTTGAAGACGAGACCTTCGGCAGCGATTCTACCAGCTTTTTTAGCAGCTTTAGTGATGCCTTTTTCTCTAAGGTAATCGATTGCTGCCTGCATATCTCCATTTGTTTCAATGAGAGCTTTTTTACAATCCATCATACCTGCATTTGTTTTAGCTCTTAATTCCATTACTGTTTTTGCAGAAATACTCATTATCTATCTCCTGTGTTTTTCTAATTTATACAACAAGAAGAGACCTGCAAAAGTCTCTCCTTGTTTGGGATCAAAAGATCCTAAATTTATTTAGTTTCTTTTTCAGCTTTTGCTGGTTTTGCAGCTTTTGCTTTCTTTGGTGCTTTGTCTGCTTTTTCTTCTTTTACTTCGTCTAATTTTTCTGTTTCTTCTGCTGTAGGAGCTTTAATGTCGGCACCTTCAAGAAGGGACTGCTTACCTTCGATAACTGCATTTGCCATTATATCAGATAAAAGATTTATAGCTCGAATTGCATCATCGTTAGCAGGAATCACATAATCTACAAGATCAGGATCGGCATTTGTATCTACCATTGCAACAATGGGAATACCAAGAATCTTGGCTTCGTGGATTGCGATCTTTTCTTTAAGAATGTCCACTACGAAAATTGCACCAGGAAGACGATCCATATCGCGGATACCACCCAATCCATGTTCAATTTTGTCGTAAACTTTTTTCATCTTGGTTGCTTCCAGTTTGGTGAAGCTGTTAATGGTTCCATCTTCATTGATCTGCTCGAAATAATCAAGTTTAGCAATACTCTTACGGATGGTTTCCATATTAGTTAGCATTCCACCATACCAGCGGTTGCTGATGTAGAAAGCACTGCATTTTTTTGCAGCAGTTTCAATTGCTTCTTTTGCTTGTTTTTTTGTTCCAACAAAAAGGACATTATCCCCTTTGCTTACCACATCTTTGATAAACATATAAGCTTCGTTTACAGCATCAAGAGTTTGTTTCAGGTCTAGAATGTGGATGCCGTTTCTTTTGATGAAGATATATTTATCCATTTTTGGATTCCACTTGTGGGTTTGATGACCAAAGTGAACTCCACTCTCTAAAAGAGCTTTCATTGTGACAACAGACATTTACTTTCTCCTTGTTTACGGTTATATTCGCTGCTTGCGTTTATGTGCAATTTAATCTCGAATAATTTCGGGACACCGTCTTGCAAATCGCAGGCAGATTAGTCCTTTACTATTATAGTCAGATTTAAATTCCAAACTGGAATTCGTATCTGAAAAACTGATATTAACGTTTTGAGAATTGGAATCTCTTTCTCGCTTTAGGCTGCCCTGGCTTCTTTCTTTCTACCATGCGTGGATCGCGAGTAAGAAATCCTTCTTTTTTTACAGCTGGTCTAAGATCTTCATCGTATTTACAAAGTGCACGAGATACACCATGACGAATAGCACCAGCTTGACCGGAAAGTCCACCACCATCTACATTCACAGTGATATCGACCTGATCGGACAGACCTACAAGTTTTAATGGTTGCTCAATGATCATTTCCAGAGTTTCTCTTCCCAGATAACTCTTCATTGTGCGATCGTTGGCAATTCTTTTACCAGTTCCGGGGGTTAAACGCACTCTTGCTACAGAGTTCTTTCTTCTTCCGATTGCATCAAAATATTGCATTCAAATCTCTCCCTGATTTATAAAGATAATGCCTTAGGCTTTTGACCACCATGAGGATGCTCATTACCGGCATATACTTTTAATTTTTGGATTATCTGTCTTCCCAGAATATTCTTGGGAAGCATTCCTTTTACTGCGTGTATAATAATTTCTTCTGGTTTTTCCTGAAGCATCCTGGCAAATGGAATTTCTGTTCTTCCACCAGGATAACCACTATATCTCTGATATGTTTTTTGAAGTTCTTTATTTCCGGTAAGACGCACTTTCTCTGCGTTGATTACAATTACATAATCACCGGTGTCT
>QMNP01000060.1 GCA_003647825.1 Candidatus Cloacimonadota bacterium | reverse complement strand
GGATTTGGATAATTTTGATTCAGTTCTGCCTTTAATGAAGCAATATTTCCAGCGCTGCCTGTATTCAAATCTTCCAGATTCATTTCATACGCAGAACAGCCATAAGTTCCAAGCAGTAAAGTACGAGTTGGATTATGAATCAGCATATCAATAACAGCCACATTAGGTAATCCACTCGACATGCTCAACCATTCATCTCCGCCATTTTCTGTAAAGAATACTCCAGCATCAGAACCTACGAAAATTCGGTTTGGAACTTCCGGATCAAGCACTAAGCAGTTCATTGGAAGCTGCGGGAGATTTGAAGAGATATCGATCCAATTTTGCCCAAGATCTGTTGATTTGAAAACATGAGGATAGGGCTCATCCCAGCGGAATCCGGAAACGGTTACATAAATTGTATTCATATCAAATGGATCACCAGCAACCCGTGTAATCCAGCGATCCGGTAAACCTTCTGACACATCTGCCCAGCTGGTTCCATCATCGATAGAAACATGTACATTCCCATCGTCTGTTCCTGCTATTACAACATTCGGAAAACTTGGATTGATGGCAATTGTAGAAATTGTATGATAACTAGCTCCTGTATCTCCGTCGGTAAGATCATCACTTACTTCCTGCCAGTAATCTCCGCTGTTGGTAGTTTTCCAAATTCTATATGTTCCAAAATACAAGATCGCAGGATCAACTGGATGCATGGCAAGCGGAGAAGACCAGTTAGTTCGATCATTTTCCATCTGGTAAGCAACATCTTCAAACCATTGTCCTCCATTTGTAGATCGATGAAGATTTCCCCATTGATATTCAGCGAATATTATATCTGGATTTGTATGATCAACTTTTGTATAGAAACCATCTCCACCTAAAATCACATGCCAGTCATCCAAAGCTCCGGTTAACGTACGAATTGTACTGTTATCCTGGGTTCCGCCATAAATTCTCTCCGGATTTAAAAAGTCTTTTTCAATAGCATAAAACTGTGTAAGTGGAATGTTATCAATTTTGTCCCAATCATTACCGTAATTGTTACTGGTATATAATCCGCCATCGTTTCCTTCTACGATTCTGCCGGTAAATTCGTTTATGTCCATAGCATGATGATCTACATGAATCTCATCAGTATTTCCATAATCTGCAATTATCTGCCAGCTATCACCACCATTTTGGGTTCTGCACAAAGCCACGCCCATTGCATAAACTCTATTTTCATCGGTTGGATCAACGCAGATCTGACCAAAATACCAGCCGAAGCTGGAATTCATGTCATATATATTGCTGTCATTGGTTTGAAACCAATTTTCACCAGCATCTGTAGTTTTGAATATTCCTAAAAATGAATATCCTCCTTCGGGTTGCTGATCGTAAAATGCATATAATACATCTGGATTACTTCTGGCAATTGCCAGTCCTATTCTTCCCACTCCATCATCATCTGGTAATCCACCGGTTAACTCAACCCAGGTGTCACCGCCATCAATTGTTTTATAGATACCAGAAGATAATCCTCCGGAACGTCGATATTCTCTACCTCGCATACGCTCCCACATCGAAGCATACAAAATATCGGGATTTGTGGGATGCTGAATCAGATCAATTGCAGACGTAGAATCTGTAACAAACAGCTTTCTATCCCAGGTAAGCCCTCCATCTTCACTTCGAAAAATTCCACGCTCTTCATTGGGACTGAATAGAGTTCCTGTAGCAGCCACAAAAACTCTGTCAGAATTATTGTAATCTACAATGATACGGCCAATGTAGGCGGAATTTTCCAAACCTATATGTTCCCAGCTTCCACCAGCGTTTTCAGATTTATAGATGCCGTTACCCACAAAACTCTGACTGGAAGAATTTGCTTCTCCGGTTCCAGCATAAATGATATTCTCATCATTAGGATCAATTGCTATATCTCCAATAGTTATTACCGGTGCATCTGTAAAAACATTCTCCCAGTTTGCACCTTCATCAGCAGTTTTGTATATTCCTCCCGAAGCAGCACCAATGTACCAGATTTCCGGGCTGGAGGGATGAATTGCAATATCTGTAATGCGACCACCTATATTAATCGGACCTGCCAGTTCCCAGGTATATTCTCTGTTATTTCCAGTACGTGAATGAAGCTCTGCGGCTTGCTGCAAGCCTTCCAAATAAGATTCATGTTTTATCTCGTGATATGGATAGGCACGTTGATAGCCAAACCACTCATTGGGCAAAGCTTTAGGTTCCTTTTTTATCTTCCCTCCATGTGGTTTTTCGATGAATTCAGGATGAGAGATGGTTTTGTGTTTCGGCTCTGGTTTATATAAGTAAGTGGCAACTACCGCTATTATCATCAAAAGTACAAGGAATGTTATGTATCGGGATTTCATTGTTCCTCCAATCAATCGGCTTGCATTAGCAAACGATTTTTGTATTTAAATTTCTATAATTTTTTTTACTTCTTTTTTCTTTAATTTTTTAATGAGTGGAAGAAGATTCTCCAGCTTATAATATAGCTCATTGATTTCACCATCATTTGCGATATTGATGTCGGCCAGTTTCTGCTTATCGAATTCCGACATCTGTGATGCAATTCTCTTTCTGGCCTCGTCTTGCGTAATTCCATCTCTATCTAAGATCCTTTTAATTCTCAACTCAGTTCGAGCTGAAACATTTATAGTCAGATCAAATGCATTTTGCAGACCAAGTTCAAAAAGAAGTGGAATTTCAAAAACCAGATATTTATCTTCTGCCAGCATAATTATTTCATTCATCTCTGCAAAAACCTGAGGGTGTACGATGGAATTCAGCTTTTTTCGTAAAGACTCATTGTCAAAAATGATCTTTCCCAATTTGGACCGATCAACCTTATTTTCAGAAAAGATCTCTTTCCCAAATATATTCTTCAATTCTGATTTAACTTCCGGTTGTTCCAAGACATCATGAGCAATTTTGTCAGCATAAAGAACCCGTAAATCCTTATCAGCAAACCAATTTGAAACAAGGGTTTTTCCGCTGGCAATTCCACCGGTAACAGCGATCAAAAAAGGACGATTGAAATTCATAAAATATTATTTAGCTGGTTTCGTCTTTAATACGCTGCGAAAGCTCATCAATGGTAAGATCAGTAGTTAGTTCACCATTTCTGGCAACAGATATTTTGCCGGTTTCTTCTGAAACCACAATTGCAAAAGAATCTGTATTTTCGGTTATTCCTACAGCTGCCAGGTGACGAGTTCCCAATTTCTGAGCATATTCAACATTTTCCGATAGTGGAAGAACAACTTTCACGGCCAGAATCCTGTCATTACGAATAATAGCTGCGCCATCATGTAATATAGTTTTATTGTTGAAGATAGTTAACAGTAATTTTACAGAAATCCGTGCATCGATCATCTCACCGCTTTCAATGAATTCATCCAATTTTCTATTGTTCTCAATTATTATTAAAGCTCCTAATTTGCGGAAAGACATGATAGAAACAGCATTTAATAATGGTGGATAAACCGATTTCGCAGGGCTTTTAAAAAGAGACCTCAAGTCGTGGCTACGACCAATTCTGGCAAAGATCGATCGGATTTCCTGCTGAAATAAAATAATAAAAACTATAATCCAGTAATCTTTTAAAATACCCAATAAGGAAGAAACCATATTCAAATTCATTACGGATGCAGTAAAATAGATAAGAACTGCGGCTAACAAGCCGACAATAATCTGTATACCACCAACTCTTTTGAGAAGCATGATGAATTTGTAAATGATGAATGCTATTATAATTATATCAAGTATATCAGTAAATTTGGGAATTAATATTTCCATAATTTCCTCGGTTTTTATCCATTTTTGTCCTCGTAAATGTTAGAATCAGTCCATTTATGGATTCTCAATTGAGTTGGGAATGACACTTCTCTTAGATTCCCGATTTCTCGGGAATGACATAAAGCACACTGTATCACAAAACAAAACTGTCATCCTCGACCTGATCGGGGATCTTACAAAGTTCATAGATTCCCGATCAAGTTGGGAAGACAAAATATTATAATTTTCGAACACTTTTCAAAACCTCAAGAAATCTTCTCTGTTCTTTAACATCATGCACACGTACAATCTGTAGTCCTGCTTCACAAGCTAAGGCAGTTGCAGCCATACTTCCTGCCAGTCTATCCTCAGAGTTCGAGTCATAAATGCGTCCGATAAAACTTTTACGGGATGCTCCCAGGAGAACAGGAACACCAAAGCATTTGAATTCACTCAATTTATTTAGTATCTGCAAATTATCCTGCTGCCTTTTACCAAATCCTATTCCCGGATCTAAAATTATACGATCCAGCTCAATTCCATTTGATCTGCAAAACTTCAAACGTTCTTCGAAAAAAACGAGAATCTCTTCGATCACATCATCATAATATGGTTCAACCTGCATGGTTTGCGGTGTACCCAGCATATGCATCATAATAATTGGAATTTTATTATTTTTCTTAAGCAATTCGATCATCTTTTTATCAAATCTGAGAGCACTGACATCGTTAATGATATTCGCCCCAACAGAAATTGCCTGCTCTGCAACTTGCGATTTATATGTGTCGATGGAAATTGGAATACTAGAGTTTTTTCTGATCTTCTCGATAACTGGAATTACGCGATCCAATTCTGCCTGAATATCAATTTTTTGTGCTCCTGGTCTGGTAGATTCTCCACCAACATCAATAATATCAGCTCCATCCTCTACCATTTGCAGAGCATGATCTACCGCTTCATTAACACTCAAATATTTATTTCCATCTGAAAAGCTGTCGGGTGTTACATTCAATATTCCCATAATTCGTGTTTGAGAAAAATCCATAGTACTGCTGCCAATTGAAAAATGATGTGTAGTATTCTGCAAGGGAACAGAAATAAGCCGTTTTAGAGCTTTCCGGATCTCTGTAAGGCCAAAAATGGATTGATGATCAAGTTTTTTGATAAGTTTTTTGATCTTATCAGCATTTCCCAACAGAATTACATCGCTGGTTTTTTCCACACCATTCACAACTCCGCGGGCCACAGCTGCATCACCACCGATAGATAACATTTCCTGTTTTAAAATGTTGGCAGCGCCAATATGTACATCGGTAAGTTTAATGCTCAAGCCTAAACATTTCGGAGCCATTACCTCGATCCCCTGGCTGGACACCTTGATCTTTGCAAGTTCGGCATGAGCTTGATCAATGTTTTTAATCGATAAAATTCTATTCATTATTTACTTCAATTCGTAGATAAAAGTTATAGTTCCTTTTTGTACTATATCTTGTAAAAGAGGATTAAATTTCCATGAGCTAAGTGCGTTCAAGCTGGCCATTTCCAGACGCGGGTTAGCTTTCTGGACAACCACCATATTGGTTACTTCACCGCTGGGTAGCACATCAAATGAGATCTTGATTCTTACACTTATTTCCAACCCTTCCGGATAATCCGGAATTAGTTTATTAATTATCTGACGGCTGGACACATCACCTTCTAAAATATACGGAGAATCTCCACTGCTGTCACCCAACAACCGATTAGTGAGTGAGCTTAAATATTCTTCGCTGGTAGAAACCATCGCTTCTTCATTTTGTGTTTGCTCTGAGTTAAGGATATTATCTTTCAAATTTGACTTAATATTTTCAGTAGTATTCCCGATCTTTTTATCCAATTCCAGGTTATTGAGTGCTGTCTTGCCATGTTCAGGTACAAAACTCTGTTCATCGGATTGTGTAAAAGATTTGGGCATATTTACTTTCCTGGGAATCACATTGCTTTTGGTTCCTGTCTGATTAGTTGGATTTAAATTGGATGTCTGCGATGCAGGAGAAATAAATCTTTCATTATTGGCGGATTCACTAATTCCAAACTCAATCAACTCTATGCGTTTGAGTGCATTGGATGGAATAATAGTATAGTTGATTAATAAAGCTGCAATAACCAGCAAAATATGAAAAATTATTGATCCCGCAATTCCGTAATATTTGTAATCCATTATTTCCTGAATGTTACCTATTTGCCTTCTTCCAGATATTGAATTTCTGTGGCAATGAAGAATCTATTTGTTCCGGAAAGTTTGGCTATATCTAACAATCGAACAATTTTCTTAAGAATCACATCTTCATCTGCACGTACCACAACAACTTGTTCCGGATCATCTACCAGAAGTTTGTTCAGCTCTGCCGGCAGTTCATCCCAACTCACAGCATCATTATTAATGTATATTTCATCATCCTTGGTAAGTGTAAGGCTGATGTTCTTATTGAATTCGTTCTGCTGGCTATTTGAGCCGGGCAATTCTACCTTGATACCCGAATGTGTAATAAAATTTGATGAGATCAGCAGAAAGATAAGCAGCAGAAAGATTACATCGGTGAAGGAGATGAGTGCTGCAGTTGAAATCCTTTTTTTCTTTAATTTGGTCCGCATGATTACTCCTGCTTTACTTATTGATTTCCACTTTTTCCGCTTCGCACATCGATTAGAAATTCACTTACGTCTTCTTCCAGATTATGAGCAATATCTTCTACTTTTCCTACCAGGTGATTATAAAAGAGAATTGTAATAATTCCTACTGTTAATCCTCCAATTGTTGTTATCAGTGCTTCCCAGATGCCGTTTGCCAACAGGCTTATATCCACACCACCACCGGTCTCTCCAATTCTCATAAACACTTTCACCATACCTGTAACTGTTCCTAGAAAACCTATAAGAGGAGCTATTGCTGCAAATGTAGATATTGTTCCAAGGTGTTTTTCCAAGCTATGAATTTCTTTACTGATAGCAAGGTCTATGATCTCAGTTGTATTTGTCACTCCTCTACGGCTGTTTTCCAGAAGTTTTACGATTACATTGGCAACTGGACTATCGGGATTTTCTTCGCACGATTGCATGGCTCTTTCAAAATTCTTTTCCTTTAGAAATACTGAGATTTCATTCAAGAATTCTGCTTCATTAATACGGGCCTTGTTTAATTTTATTAATCTCTCTATAATTATAGCAATTGCAACAATCGAAATGACAGCCAATACAGCCATCAACACACCACCTTTAGTTGCCATTGAGAGTAAATTTATTTGCGCTGTACTATCAGCTGCTGCAAAAAAATCCATTCTTCCTCCTTACATTTTACAGTTATTAGGAAAATCTCTATTTATCACTTTAAATGTCAATTTATTATCATTTATTAATTAAAAAACAAGATCATTTTTACAAGATTCCGGCTTTCACGAGGATTACAGAGCAGGATAAGCACCAAGAATCTTTTTTAGTGATTCTAACAAATCTTTTCCCACGAAGAATCTCGAATGAATTAGACTCTTCGTCGGATGCTTTTATAAGTTATCCTCAGAAAGACAGTTGTAATTTTAAACCACATTTTCCTTCCCCCTGTCAAGGGGGATTGAGGGGGTAAACCAAGATTCTTCGTCGAATGCCTTTATAAGTTATCATCAGAAAGACAGTTATAATTTTAAACCACATTTTCACTTCCCCCTGTCAAGGGGGATTGAGGGGGTTAATTATTCGTCGCTTACCTCTGGTAGAGTTTATCAGAGAGATTAATTATCGTGTCATTACCATCCTGCTAAAAGACTCAAGTCCAGACGGAACTGAACTCGAGTCTTTTTGTCATTCCCTTACCACCGTGTCATTCCCGACTTGATCGGGAATCCATGAAAATAAAAGAATCCGCAAGCGTTCTTAAATCGCCATTTTCTCTGGGATGAAAATAAAGGATACAAGTTACTCTTTCTGAGAAAGGCTACTTGCTTTAACTCACAAAGAATCTCGAATGAATTAGACTCTTCGTCGAATGCCTTTATAAGTTATCCTCAGAGAGACAGTTGTAAATTTAAGCCACATTTTCACTTCCCCCTGTCAAGGGGGATTGAGGGGGTAAACCAAGATTCTTCGTCGAATGCCTCTGGTAGAGTTTATCAGAGAGATTAATTATCGT
>QMNP01000059.1 GCA_003647825.1 Candidatus Cloacimonadota bacterium | reverse complement strand
TGAAGCAGGTATGATGATAATTGATGATAATGGTGGGAATGGCATGTTAGATCCAGGTGAAACAGCCACTATTTCAATACCAATTACAAATATCGGAAATGCTTTATCTCCCGAGATAGTTGCTGAACTCACCAGTGCAACTCCAGATTATATTACAGTTACGAATGGAACTTTTAACATTGATGCTTTAGCTGCTGGAGAAGATGCCATGGCGGAATTTGAAATTGAAGTTGATCCTGGTGTAGATCCTGGTACCACAGCTATTCTTGGCTTTATAGCTACAGGTGGGGAATACAGCATAACAAGCACATTGTTCCCATCAATTGGCTTAGTTTTCGAAGATTTTGAAACGGGGGATTTTTCACAGTTTGATTGGCAGCAGGGAACTTTCGGTTGGGAAATTACAGAAAGTAATCCGCAGGAAGGAATTTATTGTGCCAGGTCATCAGTCATCTCTCATAATCAAACAGCAAGTATTAGTGTAACTATGGATGTTCCAATGGACGGGGAAATCAGTTTCTATCGAAGAGTTTCTTCTGAATCAAATTATGATTACCTGAAATTCTATGTAAATGGAACAATGCGGGAAGAATGGTCGGGAGATGTTAACTGGAGTCAGGTTATCTTTGATGTTTCTGCCGGTACCGATGTAGAATTTAAATGGGAATATGATAAAGATGGCTCTGTGAGCAGTGGAAGTGATTGTGCCTGGATAGATTATATAGTCTTCCCTGGAATGGGTGGAGCTGCAGGACCAATAATTAGTTTGAATGTAACCGAGATTAATTTTGGTGAAGTTAATATTGGTGAAACTGCTGTTGAAGAATTTACAATATTTAACTTAGGATCTGAAGATCTTACTGGAACCATCGATACGGTAGAAGATTTTGTTCTAAGTATAGATGAATTCACCCTTTCAGCTGGCAATAGCATAGATGTAGAAGTATCTTTTACACCTGACGAAGCTATGAATTATACTGGGAATATTGTTATTACAAGCAATGATGCAAACCAGCCAGAAATAGAGATACCTGTTGATGGAACAGGTGTGGGATTAAATTCTAACAATGCCTTGATTCCAGTTCAAACAAAGCTTTATGGTAATTATCCGAATCCTTTCAATCCTACTACAACGATCAGTTATGGATTAAGTACCGATTCTAAAGTTTCACTATTTGTATATAACATCAAAGGTCAGAAAATTAGAACACTGGTAAATAAGAAACAGGATGCCGGCTTTTACAATGTAATTTGGAACGGTAAAAGTAATAGCGGGAAAAACGTAACCAGTGGTGTCTATTTCTATGGATTGCAAGTAGAAAATGGGGATTATACAAGCATTAAAAAAGTAATTTTATTAAAATAATTAAGGAAGGTCAATTATGAGAGCTAAATACTATTTACCTATAGTTATGCTTTTTATGGGAGTGCTGCTATTTGCAGCAAATGGATTTGATGTTGAATACTATCAACCGACATTAGATCAATATGAATTAAATTTTAATCTGGATGATTTCCAACTTGGAGATACAGTTAAAAATGGAGTTATATATTCCACTATTGATTTTGAAGGTGGGGTTACAACCAAAGATGCGGGTTTTGCAGAAGTACCCTATATTCATGCAACTGTGCAGATATCAGCAGATAAAAATGTAACTCTGGAAATTGTAAGCAGTGAATATGAAGAATTCGATCTTTCATATCCTCTTCTTCCATCTCGTGGTACGATCTACAGAAATCAAGATCCTTCCACAATTCCATATGAAATTGCTGAAGAATCAATTGTTGATAAATTTTATCCTGCTCAACTTGCTGAAACGGTAGAACCGTTTGTAATAAGAGATATACGTGGAACGATCGTTTACGTATATCCTTTCCAGTACAATGCAGCTAGAAATATCCTTCGTGTTTACTCTACTGTAACAGTAAAACTAACCAATGATAATAGTAGTGTAATCAATCCTCTTCCAATCCGAGCAAGCGGTATCACACGAGAAATGAACAACATGTACAGAACAATGTTCATGAATTATGATGTTTCTCGCTTTGAAAATGAACTGGGAGAATTTGGATCAATCCTGGTTATTCACACTCCTCGAGATGCCGAAGCAATAGCACCTTATGTAGAATGGAAACAACAAAAAGGCTTTACTGTTTATGTTGAAGAAGTTGCAACAGGAACAAATGTAACAACTTTAGTTACAGACCAATATGCCATTCATGATGATATTCTCTATGTACAGTTGGTTGGAGACTGGGAAGATATTTCTGGAACTGTTATGGGCGGAGATCCTGCTGATCCAAAATTAGGATGCGTTGTAGGAACTGATATTTATCCTGATCTTGTAGTGGGTAGATTTTCAGCAAACTCTTCAAATGATGTTACTGTACAAGTAGATAAAAGCATAAATTATGAGAAATATCCGGATACAGGTGAAAATTGGTATGAATTTGCAGTAGGCATTGCCTCCAATCAAGGTCCTGGAGATGATAACGAATTAGATTATGCCCATATCCAGAATATTTACGATAATAAACTAGATCCATTTACCTATGAATCCCATACACCAATTTATGATCCTACAGCCAATACGTCAATGGTGGCAACTGCAGTTAATGCCGGTACAAGTATTATAAATTACTGTGGTCATGGCTCCACTTCTTCCTGGGTTTCTTCCGGATTCAGTAGTTCCCATGTGAATATGCTGACAAATGGATCAAAGCTACCATTCATTATTTCTGTAGCTTGTGTAAATGGTAATTTCGATGGTGGAACATGTTTTGCAGAAGCCTGGCTTAGAAAAGACGGTGGTGGTGCTATCGGAATGCTTGCCTCTACTCAAAATCAATCCTGGAATCCTCCTATGATGGGGCAGGATTATATTAATGATCTTCTTATCGGTGGTTATGATTATTCTCTATATCCAGGTCAAAATGGAACTACCACAGATGTACAAAAAACAACCTATGGTTCAATGTGTTTTAACGGTACTATTTTAATGGCAATGGAAGATGGTGCACAAGGAGCTGAAGAAATGGCGAAATGGCATGTCTTTGGTGATGCTTCTCTTCAGGTTCGCACAGATACTCCAGAAGTTGCAGCTCTTTCTAACAATGTAATTCTGATGGGTGTAGATTTCACTACTGTAGTTACAGCTGGCGGCTCTCCTGCTCAAGGAGCTCTTGTATCACTTTATCAAGATGGTGATGTGTTTTCCGGAATTACAGATGAAACAGGATCTGTTACAATATCTCACGGCCTTACAGCCGGTGATGCTCAACTTATCGTAACAGGTTTCAATATAGATACGATCTATGACAATATTGCGGTTATTCCTCCAGGTGGAGCTTATGTTATGTTTGAAGACTGTCTTATCGAAGATCAAACAGCCAATAATAATGGCTTACTGGATTACGGTGAAACTGTAGAACTAGGTATAACCCTGGTGAATGTAGGTACGGATGAAGCAACCGGAGTTACAGCAACAATCTCATCAACCGATCCATACTTAACAATTATAGATGACACGGAAAACTATGGCAATATCACCGGTGGTACATCTGCAATGATCAGCGGAGCCTTCCAGATATCTGTTGATGATCTGGTGCCAGATGGTCATGGTATTATGATTTCTCTGGAAGCTACTGACGGAGTAGATACCTGGGAAAGCAATTTCACATTAACAGCTCATGCCCCGATTCTTGAAACCGGCATGATGATTATCGAAGATATTGGTGGTAACGGTATGCTTGATCCGGGCGAAACCGCTACAATTTTCATTCCTGTTACAAATAACGGAAGTGCGTTATCTCCTTCTTTGGTAGCAGAACTTACCAGTGTAACCTCAGATTTTATCACTGTTACAAGTAGTACCTTTAATCTGGATGCAACTGCAGCAGGTGAGGAAGCAATGGCAGAATTTGAATTAGAAGTTGCTGCTGATGTTGAGCCAGGAACAACTGCTATTCTTAGTTTCGTAGCCACCGGCGGAGAATATGTAGTAACCAGTACTTTCTATCCATCAATCGGTTTAGTATTTGAAGATTTTGAGACAGGAGATTTTTCAAAGTTTGATTGGCAGCAGGGAACTTCCGGCTGGGAAATTACAGAAAGTAATCCGCAAGAAGGAATTTATTGTGCCAAATCATCAGTTATATCTAATAATCAGACAGCAAGTATTAGTGTGACTATGGATATTCCTGCTGATGGAGAAATATCCTTTTACCGAAAGGTGTCTTCAGAAAACAACTGGGATTACATGAGATTCTATATCAACAATCAAGAGCAAGATGAATGGAGTGGAGATGTAGCCTGGAGTGAAGTTATCTATGATGTAACAGCGGGAACCGATGTAGAGTTTAAATGGACCTATGAGAAAGATGGTTCAGTTAGCAGCGGTAGCGATTGTGCCTGGTTAGATTATATTGTCTTCCCTGGAATAGGTGGAGCTGCAGGACCGATAATTAGTGTGAATGTGACCGAGATTAATTTTGGTGAAGTGAATATTGGTGAAACTGGAGTAGAAGAATTTACAATATTCAACTTAGGATCTGAAGATCTTACTGGAACCATCGATACAGTAGAGGATTTTGTCTTAAGCGTTGATGAATTCACCCTTTCAGCAGGAAGCAGCATAGATGTAGAAGTGTCTTTTACACCTGTCGAAGCTATGAATTATACTGGAAATGTTGTTATTACAAGCAATGATGCCAATCTGCCGGAAATAGAAATACCGGTAGAAGGTATTGGCGTAGGAACAAATGCGAATAATGGTTTGATCCCCTTGAAAACAGAACTGACGGGAAATTATCCAAACCCATTCAATCCAGTTACGAACATCAGCTTTGCAATTAAATCTGCTGGTAACGTATCGATAGAAATATTTAACGTCAAGGGTGAGAAAGTTAAAACTCTGGTGAATGAAAATCTTGAGCCTGGTTACTACAGCAAAACCTGGAATGGGAATACAGATAATCTCAAATCTGCAGCCAGTGGAATTTATTTCTACAAAATGAGAGCTGGTGAAAGATATACAAATACTCGAAAGATGATTTTGCTGAAATAAAACTACGTTTTTCTCGAGTTTGAAAACAAGAAAGCATCTCGGAATTCAGGGGTGCTTTCTTTAGTTTACCCCAAATAGCGCTATATGTGAAATTCTACGGCATTATCTGGTTTAGACAGAATTAAAAACTTTATCTTGACGTATTAGACCAAAAAACTGAATTAGTCGAAATGTTTTAAGGAAGTAATAAATGGATGAAAAGAAAAGCCGAATCGTTGCTGTTGCCAAAGAGATGATCGCACTTTATGGTTTTAAAAAAACTACCATGGACGAAATTGCAGCAAAGGCTCGTATGGGAAAATCCAGTATGTATTATTACTTCAAAAATAAAGAGGATATATTTGCTGAAATCGTGCGGATCGATTCAGATCATTTTCGAAAAAAACTAAATGACACGATTCAATCGGCCTATAGTCCACAGGATAAAATTATGCAGTACGTTCGAACTAGAATGCTGCATTTAAAAGAGCTTAGCAATTATTACAAAACTCTAACCAATGAGTACCTGGATCACTATTTTTTCATTGAACAGGTTAGAGAAGATTTTTATAATTTCGAAAATAAAACCCTTAGTGATTTGATCAATGAAGGTATTCAGCAAAACATTTTTGCTCCCTGCGATGTTGATCTTGTTGTTCATATGATAGCAATTGCTATAAAGGGATTAGAATATCCGTTATTCGTTCAGAAAGAACTAGATCTGGAAAGAGACAGCAAACAAATGATGGAAATTATCTTTAAAGGAATAGAAGTAAGAGCGTAAATTTTTTTACTGAATTTTCGACTATAGAACTAAAGCGGTCGAAAATTATCGGAGGAATAATGATAAAAATACCAGAATTAAAAATAGGAAATCTTGTTGCAAAATTACCCATTATTCAGGGTGGAATGGGAGTAGGAATATCGATGTCTGGATTGGCCTCAGCTGTAGCCAATGCCGGTGGTATCGGAGTAATTTCATCAGTTGCATTAGGGATGTTGGGGCACTCATCAAAAAAAACCTTTCGTGAGGATAATAAGATAGCGTTAAGAAAAGAAATTCGCCAAGCCAAAAAAATGAGTAAGGGTATCATTGGTTTAAATATTATGGTAGCTATTTCTGATTTTGATGAAATGATGAAAGTAGCTTTGGAAGAAAAGATTGATATTCTCTTTCTGGGTGCGGGATTACCGTTGAAATTACCTCAGGGCGTTTCGATGGATTATCTGGAAAAAATGAAAACAAAAATAGCACCCATCGTCTCATCGGGCAGAGCAGCAACTCTTATCTTTAAAACCTGGGATAAACATTTTGCTCGTGTTCCTGATGCCGTTGTAGTGGAAGGTCCAATGGCGGGAGGTCACCTGGGTTTCAAACCAGAGCAGATTGATGATCCAGAATTCAAGTTGGAAAAAATAATTCCTGCTGTTGTGGAAGCTGTTAAAAGTTTCGAATTGAAATACAACAAAAAAATACCAGTAATTGCGGGTGGTGGTGTTTACGATGGAGACGATATTTATAAATTCATGAACCTGGGAGCCAGCGGTGTGCAGATGGGAACTCGCTTTGTAGCAACCGAAGAATGTGATGCAGATATTGAATTTAAAAATCAGTTTATCAAATGTAAAAAAGAGGATATCACTATCATTCAAAGCCCCGTCGGTTTACCTGGAAGAGCTATTTTAAATGATTTTCTAAAAGATGTGAAAGCAGGGATAAAAAAACCATTTCGCTGTCCCTGGAAATGCCTTAAAACCTGCGATTTCCATACTTCACTCTATTGTATTGCCGATGCTTTAATGAAAGCAAAAATTGGAGAGCTAAAGAATGGGTTCAGCTTTGCGGGTGCTAATGCCTGGCGAGTAAATAAAATTATATCTGTAAAAGAATTAATGGATTCATTGGTAATGGAATTTGAACAGGCTGTGCTTAAGAGTAAACTCGCATTTGGGATGTAATTATTCATTCTTATATACTCTCATAACAATCGACTGTTTTTCGTATCGCTCGGATATACTCCGGTGTCGTTCCACAGCAGCCACCAATAATTGAAACTCCAGTCTCGATCAATTCTTTAGTTTTTTCTGCAAAAAAGTTGGATGTTTCAGAATAAATTAATTCATTATTTTTTATTTCAGGAAGGCCGGCATTGGATTGAATGATAATTGGAAGTGTAGAATTTTCTTTAAATTTCTTAGCAATTTTAATCATGTTTTCAATTCCATTTCCGCAATTTGAACCGATGATATTAGCTCCGGCTTTTTCCAGTTCCAGGCATAATGTCGGAATGTCATTCCCCATCATTGTATAAAAACCACTGGAAGCTGCATTAAGGGTAAAAGTAGCAATGATTGGAATTTCGGATGATAAACTTCGTGCAGCCTTAACTGCTAAAAGTGATTCGTTCAAATCCATCATGGTTTCAATGCAGAGTAGATCAACTCCTGCTTTGATCAAAGCTTTGATCTGCCTTTTATAGCTTTCAAAGATGTGATATGGTTCAGTATCACCAAATGGTTTCAGCTTTTTTCCTGATGGTCCCACAGAACCTGAAATATAGGCTTTGTCTCTTACAGCTTTTCGCACTATTTCCACAGCAATTCTATTGATCTCTTCAGTTTTATCCTGCATATTATAATCTGCTAATTTCAAAGGTGACCCACCAAAAGTGTCAGTTTCGATGATATCTGCTCCCGCTTCAAAATATGCTTTAGCAATTTCTTCCAGAATTACCGGTTTGTTTAAGCAGACAGATTCCGGCGGTTCACCCTGTTTCAATCCTCTTTGAAAGAGCATTGTTCCCATTGCTCCGTCACCAACAAGGATTTCAGAATTATTGAGTCTTTTGAGAATATTTTTCATTTTCTACAACCTTTACTTTGAGAGAATTAGGAAGAGTTTGGAATCAATCTCTTTATGAACTAAGTTTTTTCGAATTCCATTTCATCCTGATTATATTGCGGCATGACCAATTTAGTATGAACCAATTAAAGAATGAGAATTATTGATCCATGATTTTTCAACTAAATGTATTTATACTCCTCTTATTTCACTAGCCAAAGGCTTCTGCATAATACAAACTTTGTCTTTGCGAAGCATCTATCAGGGAGTTTCTGCTGAAGCAATCTATATTGCTAATTGATTACTATTTATAGAGATTGCTTCGTAAGCAACAGCGAG
>QMNP01000058.1 GCA_003647825.1 Candidatus Cloacimonadota bacterium | reverse complement strand
TGAATTCTTAAACTACCCAAATCGGATTTGTATAAGCTAATCCATCCTTTTCTGTTTTCATGCTCATTCTCAGATAACCGCATTCCGGCAGATCAATTACTTTCCCACTTTCAGGATTTTCAATTTTAGCTTCCTGCATATTAGTAAGATCACCAATATGCAAAGTAGTTTTGGAAATTTTCCCAAATTCAATATTAGTAACAGCTTCATAAACAAAAGTTGCTTTTCCTTTGGAGCATGAAGAACCGATGTTATGAATTTGTTTATTTTGTTGAAGTTGAAAATTAAGGAAAGGTCCATTACTCACAATTATTTCACCATTTTTAATACCAGCAACTGGATCATTATTGGGGAATTTGAAAGCTGTGAAAAATTTTCCGAAAACCTGTTTAGATGATGAAAACAATTTCCAGAAAGGGCTCTTTATCTGCCGCATCACATTGAAATTACCGTGAGCATCATTTCCTGCTAAAATAAAATACTTCTTACCTTGCAAAAGCAATTGAGTCCATTTTAGTATGTTGTTATCAATTTCATCTGTACTTGCTGAATTAATTATCTGTAAGAACTTAATATCACCATTGACGAAATCCTCTGGCTGCCAGCTGTCACGTCTTAGAGTTAATTTCTGAGCGAATGGGATCTCATCAAATGGATGTGCTGCTATGAACAAATCATCATTAGTTTGTTTCTGTTTAATCTCAGAAATGTTATGTTGCGGTCTATTCCGAAACCACTTTTCTGCGCTATCACCACTTCCTTCGATAAATTCAGCGTGATTAACAGCTAATAGATGTACATTTTTCCCTTCATTATTTCCGATCGAGATTTCTTCTCCACTGATCACGCGAAAATCTTGTTCATCTGCTATTTTTACTTCCTGTTTCATTGCCTTCCAAATAGGAAGATCAGGATCATTTTTTGTGCAGTTATCCTGGCAATCGTCCAAATCGTAGGAATGGTCTGTTACAAAGAACCAATCCAATCCCATGGCCTTTGCCATTACTTTTGTAGAAGGGATGTCTGCACCAAATTCCACCTGATCTGAAGTGTGAATACTGTGATAATGAGGATCTCCTAAAAACCAATTCTTTGAGAAAGGCAGGTTATTGCCGGTATAAAAAAATCTAAATGGTTTTTTTATCAAATCCGGATAGTTGTCATTGATCGTGAGTTTTTGTTTCCCATTGATTTCATAATGAAATTCCACAGTCGCATTCAGCCATTGTTCTGGTTGAAATCTGGAAAGGTCAACTTGAAGTATTTTCGAAAAATATTTTATTTTAAGAGGCAAATCTATATTGTAAATTCCACTGATCTCTTGATTTTCACCGGTGATCAAAATATTTATCTTCTTTATTGATACAGGAAATAAATGTGCATCTTTTACAATGATTAGAATAGGTAGGGAAGTGGTTCTGGCCTGTACGCAGCGGATCGGAATGTCTGCAATTATTTCAGGTTCTTTCCGAAAGTAACGAGGATATAAAAACTTAAGATGATAATGGATCTCGGCATATCCTACTAACAAAGGTAAATGTTTTAGAGTTGATAGAAATTGTTCTGAAAAATCCATATTATTAAAAAAACCTTCAAAGTATTTGCAACCTTGAAGGTTTAAAGTATATACAATTCAGTGTTATGGTAACCAGTTTGGATCGATAAGGTTTTTTGAAACTTTATCATCTCCCACATTCCAGGGGCCATTGGGCAGATAATAATAAATTACAGCTCCGGGTTTTCCAAAATTCTCGTTGGTAATAGCAACTACCGTACTATCGGTTACAGCATAATCGAAATAGAAAACATCTGCAATTTTCTCCAGATCATCTTTCACATTCAACAGGTCTTCACCTGTATTGCCGTCTCCTTTATCTAATTTTAATACGTCGTGTTCAAAAATATAATATCCATTATCCGGGTTCTTGTAAAACTGAACATCAGCTCGGGCAATTATTTGTACATTTTTAATCGCTTCTTTTAATTTATCCTGAGTAACGCGATCATTCTTCAACGGAATTATCAATGTAAAAATAATACCAACGATCATTATTATCATTAAAAGTTCAATAAGGGAGAATTTACCTTTTTTTTCTACAACTGTATTTTCTGCCATTTTTCCTCCAAAATTATTCTGGCACAGAATCTGACAGTTAGACCTCTTGTCAAATATTTTTTAAATAACAATAGCCCCTGTAAAAATCCTTTACAATAAAAACCTACCTAAATTTGTTTGCATGTTGAATTTAATTGAATCTATTACAAATTCAACATGAAAAGATAAGGAAAATAAAATATGAAAAAAAGGTTTTTATTAATAATATTATCGTGTTTATCTTTAACCCTTTTTGCTGCCAGGATCGATCTTAATAAAGCGAGTTTAGAAGAACTGAAAACTCTACCAGTAACACAGCAGCAAGCAGAAGATATTTTCAATTATCGTTTTTACATTGATTATTTTCAAAGCATTTATGATCTTACGGAAATTGAATCAATTGATCAAGTTACCCTAAATAAGATCAAACCCCTGGTCTCGGTATCTCATTATACAGATAAAGATGAAGCAGCCTTAAGAAGAGATGAGATCTATTATTTAATAGAAAGATTAGGAAGCAACGAAGGTTTGCAGGAAGGTATGAGCGATGTGTGGGAAGATTATTTAATGACACCGCGCAACATCAACAAAATGCCATTTTCCGAGATCTTGAATATGCCCAATACATCAGCTATTGATGTAGCAGCCATCCTTAAACGAAGAGCCAATGGCGATACCCTTGCCAATTATCGAGATCTTCGTTTTTCACCCGGGATTTCTTATTACGGAGCAAAAAACCTGCAGCATTATATTTATTATAAAGATGAACCATCCGATAATAAAGTTTTTGTCGATTATCAGATGAAATTCTCTTCATCTCCTTTTGCAGGAGATGAAAGTGAGATGTATAAAGAAACTATGATCCGATATGACACATCATCGTCACAACCAAATACTCCCTCTATAAAGAAACAATCGTATTGGGGTTATTTCAATATGGAGTCATATCGCACTGAGGTTATGAACAAGATCCGCTTACGGTATTTGAATAATTGGAAAGCTGGTTTAATGACCAATTCCGACAAAATGGATACAAGCTTTTTCATGGATTCAAAGAGTAAATTTGCAGATGATGCGAAATATTATGTAGGTTATGAATCTGAGATCGATCTGCTGGGCTATAACTATCTTAAGCTTTATGCCGGAAATTATCGGGCTACCTTCGGTGAAGGCCTTGTTATGGAAAATACCGATTACTATTCTCCCCGTAAAACCGGATATGGCTTCAATAAAAGAATTACAGGAATTATTGGAGATATTTCCCGTACCCAGGAATACTCTCTGCGCGGTGTGGCGGTTGATTGGAAACGTGATAATATGAATGCTGTTGTCTTTTTGTCTCAGGACAAAAAAGATGCCATTGTTTATGATAGCAATAACAACGGAAAATTAGATGATGAAGATAATGTACTCTCTTATATTACCTTAAGTGAACGCTTTTCTAATGATGACTTAGAATCAGCAGAAGAATTTTTCAATACATATTTAGATGAAGAGCTTCCATATGTAAATGATAACATTGTTAATATTGCTCCCCGGCTTGATGCGGTGGAAGAAAATTTGATTGGCGGTCATGTTGAATATTCTCCCTTTATTGGAACACATCTTGGCTTAACAGGATATGAAGCAACCTATGATCGTAACTTTGTAGTACCGGATGCAGATAGTCTGGCACATTTGTTAATTGCCTTCGATGATGATGCTGAAGCAAAATGGAAAATGACTGATGCTGAGATCAGTTCAATGTATTCAACTCTTACCAGCGAATACGATAGAAATTATCGAAGAGTTGTGGGTTTTGACTGGCGAACAGTTCTTAATAATACTTCATTTCAGGGTGAATATGCTGAAATGGAAGTTGATGGTAGTTTGCATAAGATTGGCGATGATCCAAGTGCATTACTCATGAGCAGCTACACACAATTTGAGAATTTGAGTCTGTTGACGATCTACCGTGATTATGATCTGGAATTTGATAATCCCTATCACCGTAGTTTTTCCGAAAGCCAAAGATATGACGATACGGAATTTGATAAACTTACTTATGGACTTAATAATACTCTTCTAACGGATATGTATTTGAATGCATCTCAGCCATCTGCAGAAAAGGGTTTTTACATTCAAACCAGATACCAGTTCCACCGTATGTTCACACTAACCAAAGCCTATATAGATTTCTGGGAAAGAAAATCTGATGCCAGACGCGGTGTACGTTTTGAAGCTAAACTGGAATTCAAACCGATCCATCAATTAAGGTTTAGACTAAGAAATAAAATTCAGCAAAAAAGATATGATGAACTTTTAGATAGAGGAAGATCCACGGCAGGAGAAACTCAACTTGAATGCATTGTTTATCTCTCAAATTTTGATAAACTTACTCTTGGCTTTACACACGCATCTGTCGATCAGCCTCCCTACCTTTCAATTCTGGCTAATCCGGCAATAGCGGGAGCTCCGGATATGGCGCAGGCTGTATCTCACAGCAATGGTGATCTGATTGGTGTTGATTATGTACACAACTTTAATGAAAATCTGAAAGTAATTGGTGCTTTTGCTATATGGAAGGCATACGGAGCTAGCTTCTGGGATTTTGAAGATGTAGAACTAGATTTTGATCAAAGTGATAGAGGTTATAAATATTGGTTCAATATCCACAGCAGAATTGCTAATAACTTATTCATTTCGCTGAAATACAAATACAAGCAATTCATGACCAGAGAACTTGAATTCAGAGATTATAATGAAATTCCGACAACTGGTGAATATTATTTCCAGCGAGTGGAAAGTAACGAACATTATCTGCGTTTGCAGTTAGATATGAAATTTTAATAAATTTATTTATAATTTGGAGGATAAATGAGAAAAATTGTGATTGTTACAACATTATTATTAATTACGGGAAGCCTGCTTTCATACTCTATCTTAGAGAGTGTTAGTGGAAATTATATAAAAAACCTTGATGCCAGAAGCGCAGCTATGGGGCAGACTGGTGTTGTTAGCACAGGCAGGTTGTTCGATATGTTTATAAACCCAGCCAACCTTGCTTCAGCAAAATCTAATACAGGATTTCAGCTTGGTATGAATTTTGTAAATGATACCGAAAACAGATCGCTTCCTATGTACAACTCTTTCGATGCGTATTCTGGTGAAGGAACTTATGTCAGTAACGAAAATGTGTTTGCTGACTTCTCTTTTGCTGCATATTACAAATATGAAATTATGGATTTTGATCTGGTTGCTGCTCTTTCTTATCGTCCTCAAATAAGTTTTGATGCAAATTATTTTGAAGAAGTAAGAAATAATGATAATTCTAATAATAATGATTTTCCACCGATCTTAGCAAATAACTACATTGAAAGTGAAGGTGCAGTAAATGCAGCTGCTTTTTCTCTGGCAGCAGATTATCGTGATTTTATCAATGTAGGATTCGAAATAGCACAATTAGACGGTGATGCTAAGTGGGAACGTAAAATTAATTGGACTGATGATGCTATTGATAAGCTACTCATGGGACCTAACCCGGACAGTCTGGTCCTGGAAAATTATTACAGTAAATTGAAGCGCGAATTTAAGGGAATGCAATTTAAGGTTGGAGCCAATATAACGATTAGTCCCAGGATTGCAGCAGGATTCAGTTTTGTACCAAAAGTGGATTTTGATGTTACCGGAACACTTGATAGCTTGGATATAGAAGATGCAGTTTATATGTATTATTCTCAACCAGATTCTCTTGGTAATGCCGTTGCTGTCGATTCAACCATGTATTCGGAATTCATTACTCCAGCACGTATGAAAGCAGGTATTTGTTTCCAACCTCAAAATATAATGAAAACAAATTTCAACTGTGATGTGGAATTGGTAAAATGGTCTGAAGTGAACGACCTTTATGATGATGAATTTAATTTTTTCGTAGGCATTGAACATGTGCTGAAGCATTCGATTCCTATTCGTATTGGCTTTAGTTATGAAACAAGCTATGGTCTGCAGAATCACAACGGTTTTGTATTTTCTGATAAGATCACAAAACCTTCATTTACGGCCGGAACTGGATTTACATTATTAGATAGATTTACTGTAGATATAGGATTACAGTATTCATATCGCAAATATGAAGCCCTTGATCTCTTTATGGATAACTATTATTGGCAGGATGGAGATTATGAAGCGTTGTGGAATGTCTACTATGAAGGTGGCGTAATTAGCAGCCCGATTATTCAAGATCGGGGTTGGGAAAATCCTGATACAGTAAAAGAAAGATTTGTTAATCTTAAAACTTCCATTAGCTTTAACTGGTAGAGTATTGATCTTAAATGGTAAAAAAATTATGAAAGTTAAATTAATTATTTTCTTGTTATTGATAAGTAGTTTGATGATGGCTGAAGTGCTGTTATTGGACGTTATGTTCACAAATGATATTCATGGTGGAATCGATCGTTATGCCGCTACTTTCATGAATCCGGAATATCCTCCCATGCTGGGTGGGGGAGCTGCCGCAGCAGCTTATATCAAAAGTGTTCGTCAACAAAAGTCTGATAATCGAGATAACCTGCTCTTTGATGATGGAGATTTCTTTCAGGGGCATCCTGTAGGAACAATGACTCAGGGGAAAGCGGTTATTGAATATTTTAATATGATTGATTATGATCTTTCTGTTATTGGTAATCATGAATATGATATTGGTGAAGAAGCTCTCATGGAGACTTTAAAAGATGCTGAATTCCCGTTTCTTTCCTGCAATATATTTCGCCGTGGCACTGATGAGTTAGTGGAATATGTTCAACCCTATATGATCTTTGAAAAAATGGGAATAAAGATCGGCGTTATCGGTGTAACAACAACAGATACTGAACAAATGAGTTTTCCCGATCACATAAAAAATGTAGAATTCCGAGCTGCAAAACCTGCTGTAGAGAAATATGTGAAGATTTTACGTGAAGATGAAAAAGTAGATCTGGTATTTGTTACAGGTCATTTGGGCTTACCTTATGATCCAGAACCTGCCTATGAACACCGCTATGCAGAAGATAAGGAACCAGCTGAAAGACGCTGGGGTTATGATGCTCAGGAAATAGCTCATGAAGTAGAAGGGATAGATGTTTTATTTGGCGGACATATGCACAAGGGTTTTGCACAAGCCTGGGAAGATCCGGATACTCACACTTTAGTATTCCAGGGATATGCATACGGAAGCAACGTAGGTCATGTAATTCTAAAGATTGATCCTGTTACCAGAACTTTGATGGGTTATGATACTCCTGCAATTAGGGAAGGTGTACTTGTAACCTTGTTTGAAGATGAATTCATAGGTGATGAAAAAATTGGTGATCGCATCCAGGAAATGCAAGATATTGCTGAAGAAGGCATGGATGAGATTGTGGGTGAATCTGAAGTATATTTATCAAGAGTTGGCAGTGGTCCACAAAATGTTATTGGCAATTTGGTTTGTGAAGCAATGCTCGAATATACAGATGCAGATTTTGCTTTTCTGAATTTGGGCGGAATTCGTGCGGATATCAAAGCAGGTCCAGTTAGTTATCGTGATGTGTTTAACGTTATGCCCTTTGATAACCAGGTTGTGATGATGGAAGTAGATGGAAAATTCCTGAAAGATATCATCGAAATGAGGGTTTCTGGGGGAAGACACGGTTTAAGAGTGGCAGGTGTGGAAGTTATTACCAATAGAAAAAATGAAGACTACAATAGAGTTACAAGTCTTCTGATAGGCGGAGAACCCTGGCAGGCAGATAAAATGTACAAAGTCGCAACTACAGATTTTTTGCTGCAGGGAAATGCCGGATTGGTAATGCTCACAAAAATTCCTGAAGAACAAATTACCAGATATGAAATGGACCTTCGTGAAGCTATTGTAGATTATATTCAGAATAATTCACCAGTAAATGTGAAAATAGATAATCGCTGGAAAAGAAATGATAAATGCGTAAAAACACCAGAAATGCTGAAGGAATTGCAAAAGTTAAATTAAGCAATCAGCTTCATAATAATAAATTAATTGACTAATAAACAACGATTTAGTTTTGTTGAACCAGATATTAAGCGGATTATATTTCATATATTGAGAGAAAGAATATCGTACAATTGATAGATTTATTAAATTAATTTATTGTAAAATAAAAC
>QMNP01000057.1 GCA_003647825.1 Candidatus Cloacimonadota bacterium | reverse complement strand
TCCAACCACTTTGTCATGCCATAATATGCAAGAGGCCAGGCTATCAAGTTGGCGATCAATACCCATTTTGTGAATTCTTTGGTAAGCAGAAATACGATGGCTTTTACTGATGAACCCAGAACTTTGCGTACTGCCACCTCTCGTTGCCTCTGCTGGGTTGTAAACGATGCCAATCCAAATAATCCAAGACAGGCAATTAAGATCGCTAAAATGGAAAATACTGCAATATTAACAGCAAACGTCCAATCCTGACGGAATTGGAAATTAAATAAATCATCAAAAAAAAGAATGTTCAAATTTGCTTCCGGGAATGATTCCAGAAAGATCCTATTCAGTTCTTCAAGTGCAAATTCTTGATTTTCGGGTTTTAATTTAATAAGCAGGCGAGGAACAAATTGTCCACTGTGCACCAGTATCATAGGATTTACTTCACGTCTTACAGTTGTAAAATTCACATCTTTAATTACACCAATAATGGTCCTTTCCAGGTGATCTTCATTTTCATCTATCATCACTATCTTTTTCCCGATAGGATCATTCCAGCCCAGAATTTTCATTGCAGTTTCATTGATAAGAGCTGAATTTTCTACATCAGAAGGGAAATCTGCCGAGAAATCTCTACCGTCCCACAATTTGATCTGCAGGGTCTCAACCAGGTCGTTATCGATCTGCAAGCGGTCGAACATCATACCCTTATCTTCATCATGACCTTCCGGAACTACTTCCAAACGGACCAGTGTTCCGCCCGGCATATTGCTTATCGTTCCAACAGACTCAACTGCTGTAAGATTCTCAATCTTATCTCTCATTACCAGGGTTTGTTCATTATCAAAACTCGGTAAAACTGCAATATTATCGCGATTATATCCTAAGTCGATGGTATTTAGATAATGGATCTGATCCAGCACAATGAGCACAGCTATGATAAGGGCAATAGAAACTGCGAACTGACCAACAACTAAAACTCGTCGTAAGAGAACACCTTTTCGACTGCTTTTAAAATTTCCTTGTATCACACTAAGTGGATTGAAACCAGATAGAACTAATGCTGGATAGATACCTGCAATAATTCCTACAATAAATGAAGTTAGAAATATGAATAATGTGAATTGGTAATTTTCGATCAAATTAAGAGCCAGGTTTTTCTGCAAGAAATTATTGAGGTAAGGAAGGGCTATTTCGAACATCGCAAGTGCTAAGATCATGGCAATAAATGTTATGATAACTGATTCTCCCAGAAACTGCCAGAAGAGTTGAATTCTATTACCTCCAATTACTTTTCTTAAGCCAACCTCACGAGCACGACGGGCAGCTCTGGCACTGGAAAGATTGATGAAATTGATAGACGCTATAATGAGAACAAAGATGGCTATGATTGCTAAAGTATAAACTTTCATTCTATCATTTTTACCATTATTCATAAAATCGTAACGCAGATGAGATGAACCAAGATGAACATCTTTTAAAGGCTGCATATCAGGTTCAAATACTTGAGCAAATCCACCGGATCGGGCAAATGAGATTAGCTTTTGCTTAACTTGCGAAGGATCACTACCAGGATGAAGCCTGAAATATCCGGTGAGAGCAAGATTTTCCCAGCTATTCCACCAAACTGGATTTCTTTCTATATCAAGTGGGAAGATCATTCCAAATTGAAGGTGTGAATTTGCAGGAGGAGCTTCCACAATTCCGGCTACAAAAGCATTTTCCAATCTACCGGCTATTATCGGTTTCCCTATAGGATCTTCACCTGGAAAAACTGCTTCAGCAATTTCGGGAGTAAGATAAACACCACTAAGGTTTTGAAGAGGATTCTCTTTCTCTCCAGATAATATCTTAAAACTGAAAACATTAAAAAAATCTTCATCAGCAGCAATTGTTAAGGTTCGTAGTTGATCTTCGATCTGCTCTTCAGGATTTTCTATTACCTGTCCTATATTCACCCTGCCAAAACCTGTGAGCCTTGTAGCAGCATTTATTTCCGGTATGTTTTCCACGAGTCCTGCCATAAGAGGGCCGGAAGTGATAGAATAACTCAAAGCACCATCAGCTTCTGAATTATCCACCGTGAGCATATGATAAACGTTTTCCGGTTTATCGTGAAAATTATCGTAAGTAAGATCATCGATAACATAAAATGAAATTATCAAACAAACTGCTAAACCGATTGCAAATCCAAAAATATTAATAAATGAATATGTTTTTTGACGAAATAAGTTCCTGAATGCAATTTTAAAATAATTTTTTAACATATTATCCGTCCTTATATTATTATATAAATTATTGCTTCTGATTCCTTAACACAATAGCTTTTCTTGTTCCCAAGTTCGTCTTGGGAACATCGTTTCTCATAGTTCAGCATGAAGAAATGATTCGTTTTGCATCCTGCAAAGCCAAATCCCCTAAAGCCGACTCTTTGAGAAAATGAAAGATTTTTCTTGTTCCCAAGTTCGTCTTGGGAACATCGTTTCTCATGGCTCAGCAAGAAGAATTGATTCGTTTTGCATCCTGCAAAGCCAAATCCCCCAAAGCCGACTCTTTGAGAAAATGAAAGATGGAGATCGTTTCTCGCTACACTCAAAGCCGACTCTTTATTCATATTTCAAACTCTCAACTGGATTTGCTCCAGCGGCTTTGAACGTGCGGAAACTGATCGTAACGAAAGCAACTATTAAAGCCAGTAATCCCGAAAGAACAAATACCCAGAAACCTATTTGAGTTTTGTAGGCAAAAGATTGAAGCCAGAGGTTCATTCCGAACCAGGATACAGGCCAGGCTATGATAGTTCCAAGCAGAACCCATTTAGCGAAATCTCTTGATAAAAGAAATACAATTTCTTTTGCAGAAGAGCCGAGTACTTTTCTCACCCCAATTTCTCTGGTGCGTGATTCCGCTGTGAAGGTAGCCAGACCAAACAAGCCAAGACAGGATATGAAGATTGCTAGAAATGCAAAGAAGGTAAATATCTTAGATATTTCCTGTTCATATTTATACATTCCGGCAACTCGCTCATCCAGGAAAGTGTAAACAAATGGAAAATCCGGAACGATCTTATACCATTCTTCTTCAATAGTTTTCAGAGATTTAGATAGATCTACCGAACTGATTCGAATGAAAAGACTGAAGGGAAGGTAAGTGTAGATCCTGGTAACAACCGGTTCTATCGACATGTGAAGTGAATTTAGATGTACGTCTTTGTTCACACCTATAATTGTATGCAGTTTTCCATGAAGTTTGAATTGTTCTCCAATGGGATCTGTCATTCCCATTACTTTTACGGCTGCTTCATTTATTACAACTGCAGAAGAATCCGACGCCAGCTCTTTTGAGAAACTGCGTCCTTTCACAATTTTGATCTGCATGGTTTTAAAGTAGTCAAAGTCAACTTCCGAAAGAGCAAAATTCGGATTCTCAGCCGGGTTTTTTCCTTTCCAACTGAAACTTCCCGGATTTAAAGGAATCGGTCCTTTTTCTTCCGATGTAGCAGTTACATCAACAATGCTGGCATTCCGAAGCAGGTTTTCTTTGAAGGTTCGATAATTTCGATACATTCCCGGTCTGCTTTGAATGCAGACCACATGATCTGTATTATAACCGAGTTCTTTGTTTTGAATGAACTTTAACTGTTTGAACACGATCATTGTACTTATGATAAGAGTTACTGAAAGAAAGAATTGGAATACGATCAGTCCTTTTCTGAGGAAGGTGCTTTTTGCTCCAAATTTTAATGTCCCTTTTAGTGTTTTCACAGGTTTGAAAGATGATAAAAAGAAAGCTGGATACAATCCGGAAAATAATCCTGTGAAAAGTATTATGAGGAATGCTCCGATAATTATTTTAACATCTTTCAAGTTAACAATCAAATTCTTGCCGGCCAGCTGATTGAAATACGGCATGCTTAATTCTATTAAGGCAATAGAAAGCACAAAAGCGATTATTGTAAGGATAATGGTCTCACCCAGAAACTGCTGAATCAGGCTGCCGCGACTTGCCCCAACAACTTTTCGCAAACCGATTTCACGAGTTCTTTTCAAGGACCCGGCTGTGGTTAGATTGATGAAATTAATACAGGCAATCACCAAAATGAAAAAGCCGATCAAAGTAAAAATATAAACATTATTTATACTACCAAGAATTGCCGGACTATCGTAAGCATAATTTGAATAAAGGTGGATTTTTCCCAGTGGTTGCAGATAGATGTTATCTCTATTGTCTGGTATTTTATCCTGCAGGAAATTAGAGATTTTTTCATTTAACTGCTCCATTGCAGTTCCATCTGTAACCTGAATATACGTATATGCCGGCCAGCTTTTCCAATCGGATAGATCTGCACCCCAGGCTTCATAAAGCGTAAATGGAACAGCAAAGTCGAATTGAAGATGAGAGTTCTGTGGAAGATCTTTGATAATACCTGTTATTTTGAGGGGAACGATATTTTCTAATTCCAGAGATTTTCCAATGGGATCTTCTTCACCAAAATACTTTTTAGCAATTGACTCGGTGATCACCATGCTGTAGCGATCCGGAAAAATATTTGCCTGGTCACCTCGAAGGAAATCAATCGTGAACATTTCGAAATATGAAGGATCGAGATAAGCTCCACCCAATTCGTAAAAAGCATTTTCTTCAAATTCTATCAAAACTTCACCAACAAAAGTTCCGTATCTTGTATAGTTTATTATATCGGGGAAGTTTTCTGCCAGAGCTGGACCCAAAGGAACTGGAGCTTTGGAACTGTGGATTGTTTGATCATCAAATTTCTGCTCGTGAATTACACGATAAATCGAATCGAAATTCGCATTAAATTTATCGAAACTGAATTCATCCCGCAGCCAGAAAAGGATGAGTAAGCAAGCAGTCATTCCCACCGCTAACCCTATCAGATTGATGAGCGAAAAACCTTTTTCTCTGATTATTTTGCGAAAGGCAATTTTCAGGTAATTTTTAAACATAATTAATACCATTTACTCGGATTTGCCATGGCAAACCTTACTGTTATTTTGTCACTGTTTGTTCCCAAGTTCGTCTTGGAAATTCTTGCGTTTTTTGCGTTCCCAAAGAGTACTTTGAGAACAAGAATAAATTTTTCATTTCCTGATTTCATATTTTATTTTCGCAAAGTCGGAGCTTTGCGTTACGTTACTCATACCTTATACTTTCTATAGGATTGCTATATGAACTGCGAATAACAGTATAACCAATAGTAATAAATGAGATCAGCAAGGCAATTCCACCAGCCATGAGAAATATACTAAAGCTTATATTTACCTTATATGGAAAACTTGCCTGCCATTTATTCATCATATAATAACTCAAAGGCCAGGCGATAGCATTGGAAATAAGCACTAATTTTAAGTATTCTAAAGATATGTTTTTAACAATATTGGGAATCGAAGCTCCTAAGATCTTGCGAATTCCTATTTCTTTGCGACGCTGCTCAGTAGTATAGAAAGTAAGCCCCAGAAGCCCCATACAAGCTATGAGGATAGCTAATACAGAGAAAGTAGAGATTACCAGAAAAGATCTTTCTTCGGCTTTATACATTTTATCTATATCTTCATCCAAGAAAGAATAAACAAAAGGATGTTCGGGATAGAACTTTTCCCATACCTGTTTAATCTCTTTAATAGTTTCAGGAACATTTTGTGGACTGATCTTGATAGAGACTTCCTGAAATAGAAAATACCAATACATGAATAAAAGAGGAGATACTTCTTCGTGCAGTGAAGTGAAATGAAAATCCTGAACAACTCCTACGATCTCAGGTGAAAATCTTTTTACACCATCACTCAAACCAATTGTGTAGTTGTGTCCCAGGGCATCATTATTGTTGGCAAAACCAAGTTTTTTTACGGTTGCTTCATTCACAACGGTTACAGATGCATAATTCGCTTCATCAGTCTCAGTAAGTTTTCTGCCTGCCAACAGTGGAATCTGGTAGAAATCCAGGTATTCAGAGTCTATCATCTTTATAGATACAGAAAATTCATCATCTTCAGAATCAGCATATGGGCTCAGATTCGTTCCAAATCCGCTATTCTGCATAGGAATACCCAAACTTGCAGAAGATTCAATAACTCCGGGAATTGCATTTATTTCTTCTTTAATAGTTTCAAAATTATTGGACATTCTTTCTGGAGTTTTAAGTACAACAACCTGTTCTTGATCAAATCCCATGTCGAAATTTCGCATAAAATTGATCTGTTTATTGATAAGAATTGTGAAAATGATGAGAATGATGGAAATAGAAAACTGGAATAGAACCAGAGTTTTCCGCAAGATCGCAGAACCACTTTTTCCTTGTTTGGTCGCACCTTTCATTACCAGGGCTGGTTGGAAATGTGTGAGTACAAAGGCTGGATATAAACCAGCTAAAATTCCTATGACAAGAGTTGCAGCCAGGATAATGAGCAGAGTAAAAATATTATCAAAACAGTTGTAGATAAGAGTTGTTCCAATTAACTGAGAAAAAGGCGGGATGAAAAGTTCTACAAACACAAAGGCAAATAATAGAGCTATCAAAGTGGTTATGATAGATTCCCCCAGAAATTGACGAACTAATTGTAATCTAAGTGCACCAAACACTTTTCTCACACCGATCTCTCTTGCTCTTTTTACAGCTCGAGCTGTTGTTAAATTCACAAAATTGATGCACGCTAATATTAGTATGAAAAGAGAAATCGATCCTATGATTAATATGTAGGTGGTCGAACTATTTGGATTTATTTCATCTTCAAGGTTAGAAAACATATGAATTGATTCGAGTGGTTGTAAAATTACATTTTCATGAACTCTATCGAATGTTTCCATTTTTTCTGTAAGGAAAGGACCAGCTTTTTCCATGAATTTATCAAGATCAATTCCCTTATGCATTAGCACATAAGTGTAAGAACCAAAGGTTGCACCCCATTGATCTAAATATATACCTTGCGGAAGTTGAACAAGAGAATTATATGTTATTACCATATCAAAGGTGAAATGTGAATTTACAGGCACATTTTCTATAACACCAACAACTTCCAGATCGATCCTGTTATTATAATTGAGGGTTTTGCCCACTGGATTTTCTGTACCAAAATATTTATCAGCCATTTTTCTGGTTATCACAACAGAATTATCTTTTTGTAAGAACGTATTGGGATTTCCTTGTAATGTAATGTAGCTGAAGATCTTAAAAAAATCTTCATCCGCAAAGATTATTTCATCTTCATAGAATTTGTTTTTTTCGTAAGTAATAAGATCGTTTTTGGCAAAAAAGATCCGGGAAATTTTATCGATTTCAGGATAATTCTGCTTTAAAGTTGGTGCCACCAGGGCAGGTGTTTCTGCAACATTGAAAGTTTCATTCGGAGTAACAATTTCTACACTCACACGATAGATATTTTCACCATTTGCATGGTAGTTATCATAGTTGAAATCCTGGTAAATGTATAATCCGACTAAAATACAGGCTGTTAATCCCAAAGCCAATCCAAAGATGTTAATAATTGAATAGGTTTTTTGTTTTATGATATTTCGATAAGCAATTTTCAAGTAATTCTTAAACATAGTTCCTCACTTCTATAGATATATTTTAATTTTACAGTGTTCATCACCCTGCAGAAGTGATTCAACTATTCTCACTTTTACCGGGCGCTGAAGAATGAATTCCCAGATATCTCTGTAAAATCCTGCACCGCAGTAGCAGTAATTTTTATCTACAGGCTTATCTTCATCTTTTAAGGCTTCGCGAATGCGTGGACAATGACAATAATGATAACGCTTTTTTACAGGATCTTCAGTTTGGAAATATTTGTGGAACTCTTTTGGGATCTTTACCGCAGTAATTGTACTGCCTTCAAGTTTTCCAGCCATTCCCATATCATTGTCGATAATGTATTTTAGTTGTTTGTCATTTAGATCTTTATATGTTTTAATTGTTTTTTCAAAATATTGCTGCAATAGTTGATGAACAAATTGTAGATCATTTGTTGTCTCATATTCATCACGCAATATTGTTAAGTAATCTTTGGGTGCTAAACACGCACAACCACACATTACATCTATAACTTCATCTTCTGCAAGTTCACTATTCAGAATTATCATCAGTCTTTCTGACCAACCAATATTTTCTTGATGTGATTTATTTACCGTCTCAAACAGGTCTTCTCTTCCAATTTTTTGTAAACCGATCTCTAATTTACGAAGCCATTGTTTTTCAAAATCATTCATATAAATTCCTTTTCTCTATCTTCCCCTTGTCAAGTGGGATACAG
>QMNP01000056.1 GCA_003647825.1 Candidatus Cloacimonadota bacterium | reverse complement strand
TACGAATACAATTATAATTTGCAATTACCTTATACAGGAAAATCTCGCGTTGCACTGAAAGAAGAGATCAATTATGGAATTACTCATGCAATTTCGATCGAAGCAATCCAAAGTTTTATTAAGAAGAATAAGCGGGAACTTGAATCGAAAGGTTATCGAACCGAAAGCTTCCTAAAAAAATAAACCGTTCATACATTGTACATATTCGTTCTATCTATTCAACTAAATCATGTTCATATCCGTACATTTTTGTACAGAATTGTACACAAATTTCAGTTGAACTTCTTTTAATAAATCTTCTAACGTCACTGACAGATAACATATACTGCAACTGGCATGCCAAATGCTTATATTTAAGACTGTGAAATAATTGTGAAATGCAGTAATTTTTGTGTTATTGAGATAAACTCTGTTATCGATTTTGTGAATTTGATATAGTTTGCAGGTAAAATTAAGCATTTTGGTAAAGATTTAGTGCAAAAAAATCTCTATATAAATGGACATGAAAAGATTTAAAGGAAGTTAAAGTTTTATTGCATAGTTAAATAGAAATAAAGTAATATAATCAGCTTTTAGTCTGGCAGGAAAATTGCTTTAATTCTAATCAATAAAAAAAAGGAATGGAGAGAGTATTTTGAAAAAAATTACAATATTATTTATTGCTGTAATGATAATTCATCAATTATCAGCAGAATGGATCGATACATCAAATACAGGTGAGTTGTTTACATCAAATTCAGAGAATATCAATCAAACGGTAATACAGTTTTCGCTGGATGGTTTTGAAAGTGAAACTGTGACAGAAAATGGTGTTGAATACAAAAAAATTACTTATGATATGGAAGGTAAATTCCTGGAAGCAGGCAAACCTGATCTCCCCCGCTTCTCTCGACTTATTGCCATTCCAGATCGCGGAGAACCTCATGTATTAATAGATGTTATTTCGGAAGAAATCTTTACCAATATTGTTGTTTATCCCAGCCAGGAATTACAATCAGAAAGTCAGATCCAAAACAGATCTTTCATTATAGATGATAATTATTACAACAGTTCTGAAGTATTTCCGGCAATTCTTGCTCAAGCAGATACACCAGCAATAATGAGAGATCTAAGAGTTGTTAATATTACCATTAATCCCTTTCAATATGATCCTGCGAAAAATGAACTTAGAGTAATTACAGAGATGCAAGTTATTGTAGATGTAATAGGAAACCGTGGCAATAATATCAAAATTACAGATCGTTCTCCCTCCAGAAGTTTTGATTCGTTGTACAAAGCAGCAATCTTGAATTATGATGATATTCCTATGAGAGATGATCTTTACCAGGATCCAAGCTATCTTTTTATTTACGCCGATGAAAATGACGTTCTGGAAAATTTAAATTATCTTACGGAATGGAAGCACTCAAAAGGTTTTGAAGTAAACATAGCCAGTACAACAGAAACCGGTACTTCATTAAATGATATTAAAGATTATATTCAAAATGCTTATGATAACTGGCCAAATCGACCCGAATTCATCTGCCTGGTCGGGGACGCAGGTGGTAATTATAATATTCCAACCGGCCACATCGATGGAGGAATGTACAATGGTGAAGGTGACCAGATCTATGCATTATTAGAGGGTGATGACATTTTGGCAGATGTTCATTTGGGAAGATTATCTTTTAATGCAATTTCAGAATTACAAACGATTGTTTCCAAAATTCTACATTATGAAAAAGAACCATATATGGGTAATACAGATTGGTACAATAAAGTACTTCTAGTTGGAGATCCAACAGATTCCGGTCCATCTACAATAGATACAAAACAAAACATTGCTGAAATGATTAATTATTACTACCCTGATATGCAGAATATCGAAGTATACGACACATCACAAGGTTCATGGCAATCGCAAATTTCAAATAACATAAATGCAGGAGTTAGTTACTTCAACTATCGTGGATTTGCCAATATGAGTGGTTTCGATGTATGGCATATTAATAATAACTTAAGTAATGGATTTATGCTGCCTGTAGCAGTAACATTAACCTGTATAACCGGAGATTTTGAAGGAACAATAGACTGCCGCAGTGAAGCATTTTTAAAAGCTGGAACACCATCTACTCCACAAGGTGCAATTGCAGCAATTGCAACTGCAACCGGCAATACTCATACCTGTTTCAACAACTGCGTAGATGCCGGTATATTTTATGGGCTTTTCGTTGAAGATATTCCCAATATGGGAGCTGCGCTGAATCGCGGAAAACTTAATCTTTATATCAATTATCCCGGAAATCCTGGTAATCACGTAAACCAGTTTTCCTATTGGAATACTTTGATGGGAGATCCAGGCATGGATCTTTGGTCTGCTGTTCCACAAACTTTTACAGCTACTTACGAAAACCAGCTGCAAGCTGGAACAAATTATATTGAAGTAAATGTAGCAGATGAAAGTGGAATTCCACAGGAGAATGCCTGGGTCACAATTCTTCAGGGTAATGACGAGATCTTTGAAACAGCCTATACTAATGCAGACGGAAACGTATTATTACCAATTCCTGAGAACAGTATCGGAGAAATTCAGCTTACAATTACAAAACGTAATTTTATCCCTCATCTTGGTTCATTTGATATTGTTCAGGAAACAAGCTTTGTGAGCTTTGCAAGTGCTTCCATCGATGATGATGATAGTGGAACTTCTGCTGGAAATAATGATGGTTTAATAAATCCTGGAGAAACAATCGAACTCTCTGTTTCTCTACAAAACAATGGAACCCAAACGGCAAATAATATTACTGCAGTAATCACGACCGAGTGTGATTTTATAACAATTAATGATGATACCGAAACCTTTGGAAACATTCCTGCTGGAAACACTGCTACTTCAGCAGATGATTATGACTTTACATTATCAGCGGATGTATTGGACAGTGATGAAATTGAATTTGAGATAACAATTTTTGGGGGTGGTGGAGTTTTTTGGACTGACCACATCTTCCTGCCAATCTCAGCTCCTGAAATCACTTTCCAGAGTTACATAATTGATGATGGAAATAATGGAATTCTCTATCCTGGAGAAACTGCTGATCTTCAGATATCAATCGATAATATTGGTTCCATAACAGCGGATAATATAGAAGCTGAATTATTATGTTTAAATACAAATATCATAATAAATGATAATATTGGAACCTTTGGCAGTATCTCTTCTGGTGCAACAGCACTAAATAATTCAGATCCATTTGAAATTTCAGCTTCAGTTGTAACGATTCCTGGAACTGAAATTATATTTGATCTTCATTTATATAATGATGATGGTTATGATGATACAATTGAGTTTACAATTGTGGTGGGTGAACCGCAAATAACTGATCCATTGGGACCTGATGAATTTGGTTATTATTGTTATGATGATGGAGATGTTGCCTATCTGGAAGCTCCTGTTTATCAATGGATTGAGATAGATCCGCAATATGGTGGCTCTGGCACAATGCTGCAACTATTTGATAACGGAAATATGGGAGATACTGAAAACATTGATTTGCCTTTTGTTCTTACTTTTTACGGAGTTGAGTATAATACTGCAACGATATGTTCTAATGGCTGGTTAGCTCCAGGAGAAACTGATCTGTGTTCTTTTATGAACTGGGAAATCCCCGGTCCGTTAGGACCATCTCCCATTATTGCTCCCTTCTGGGATGATTTGATGACAAATACCGGAGACGTTTTTTATTATTATAATTCTGCTCAGCATTTCTTTGTTATAGAGTGGTCTCGTTTATCCATAGAATATAATGGAGATGAAGAAACATTTCAGGCAATAATTTATGATCAGGCCTTTTACCCAGCTTCAAATGGCAACAATATCATTAAATTTCAATATCAAGTTGTAAATAATGTAGATCAGGGGTCCTATGGCACACCTATAGTTGGGCATGGTCAATTTGCTACGGTTGGAATTGAAGATCATACTGGAACAACCGGTTTGCAATACACTTATGACAATCAATATCCCAGTGCAGCTAAAACTCTGGAAAATGAAATGGCAATCTGTTTCAATGGACCTCCAATCCAGCATATCGACCCTTTCCTGATATTAGGTGATATGATTGTACAAGATGAGAATAATAACGGTATTCTGGAATACGGAGAAATAGCGAACTTACAGATCAGTTTGAATAATATCGGTCAGAACGCTGCGCACAATATTCAAACAGTCCTTTCCTGTAGTGATCCAAATGCAACTGTAACAGCTTCGATATCATCTTACAATGACATCAACGGAAATAGTTCCGGATTAAATATTTCGGATTTCGTTTTTGAGGTTGCAGAAGATTGCCCGGATGGATATCTTCTACCATTCCAGCTTGATGTAACCTGCAGCGAAGATAACTGGTTACTTTTCTTCAGTTTAGAAGTTAGCTCCCCCAATATTGTTATCACTAATATTGTAGTCGAAGATGGTAATAACCACATCTTTAATCCAGGTGAAACTGCCGATGTTGTATTAACAATGGAAAACATTGGCGGGGCAGAAGCACTGGATTTGACCTGTAATTTTATAACATCAGATCCATATACAACAATTAATACAGCATCTGTTTCTGCCGGGAATATAGCCTGCGGAGAAATTATAGAAGTTGTCTTCGAGATGATGGTTGATTTGAATGCTCCATTACAGCATGAAATCGAGCTGAATGCTCAACTTTCAACTATTTCCAACTTCACCTCTACCGAAGATTTCTCACTTTATGTTACTCAAGTTCCTTTGCAGTTGGAAGAGCATTTCGAAATTTTTCCTCCTACAGGCTGGCATATAAATAACACCGGAGGAGGAACCGGCTGGCAATACAGTGCGTCAAATGTAGCAGGTGGTCTTCTTCCTGAAATAGCATGTATATGCGTTCCTGGAATATATTATAATGAAAGAATTGAAAGTCCTGAGCTTAACACTCTCGGATCAGTGGAGCTGGAACTGGAATTCCGTCAGGCTTTATTTGAAAACTTACGAAACTATACTGTGAGAGTTGAAACAACTGATGATGGAGAAAATTGGCACACTGTTTGGGAACATGTAGGACAGAATTTGCAACCACACATGAATTACGTTACGATCAATTCACCGGATGTAGGTTCAGCATCCTTTCAAATAGCTTTTGTATTTGAAGGTACAGCACAGAGTATTTGTGCCTGGGTAATTGACGACATTTTGTTAGAAGAAGTTGAGGTTGAACCACATGGTTTTATAGTTGGAAATGTAGTATTAAATGGAGGAGTTGGAAATGTAGAAGAAGTGTTGGTTTCAGTTGATGAATTTGCCAAGAATCCTGATGAAAGTGGAAATTACATTTTACCTGTCGCTGCAGGAACCTACGATGTAACTGCTTCTCTTCCTCAATATATCTCGTCAGTTTTTACCGATATTGAAGTAACTGAATGGCAAGTTACTGAGGTTAACTTCTCCTTAGAGCCAGTAACGATAAATAATACTCCTCAAAACCTGACTGCAGAAGTAACATTTAATGATGTTCATCTGGAATGGGAAATACCGGGTAGCGACAATATTCCAACAAGAAATGAGAAAGAAAAGAGATCTCCACTTAGTGACAATCGGTCACTTTTAAGTTACAATGTTTATCGTGATAACGTAATTATCTCAAGTATAAATGATATCCTCATTACGTCTTACGATGATCTGGAATTAGATGGTGGGGATTATTTATATTATGTAACAGCAGTTTATAATGAAGGTGAATCAACTCCTTCCAATATTGTTAATGTTTCAGTTGAGTTGATACCACCACAGGAACTTGTATATCAAGTTACTGCACCAGGAATGGTACTTTTGCAATGGGATCCACCACTTCCAACAGCTTCCAGAGATCTCGGTGAATATCGAGTTTATCGTAATAATGAAATGATCGCATGGGATATTGCTTCTACATTTTTCTTTGACACTGGTGTTCCTGCTGGATCTTATACTTATTATATTACTGTTATGTATGGGCAATATGAATCTGAACCTTCCAATGAAGTGCAGGTAGAAATGACCAATGCTGATAATAATCTTATTCCATTGATTACAGAATTAGGAACTAACCACCCGAATCCATTCAATCCAACTACTACTATCAGCTTCAGTTTACATGAAGAACAGGAAGTGAGTCTGGAAATTTACAATATGAAAGGTCAGAAGGTGAAACGGCTTGTCAGCTCTCAACTCTCAGCCGGTAAGCACTCAATCTTGTGGAATGGGAAAGATGAAGAAGGCAAACAGATTTCATCCGGAATATATTTCTACCGAATGATTACTGACGATTATTCTGCTTCTAAGAAAATGATAATGTTGAAATAATATTGCATAATGAAATTAATTAACTTCCGAAGTTTTTGAATACTTCGGAAGTTTTTTATTTATCTCCCCCAAAAAAAATCTTGACGTTTGGGTTGCCGATCAGTTTCTGTCACAGAGTAGTTTGTCTCGCAAACTTGTAAAAAAAAACTGGGCTTTCAGGAGGTTTAAATGATGGAGAATTTGAGTTTGAGTGAGATCAAGAAAAATGCTTACAACAGTATCAATCAGGACGGATTGGCAGAAATTGCTCTGGGTTTTATGTTATTGTGGCTTTCAGTATTTTTGTATTTGCATGTATTCAAAGGAGAAGATGTAGTAGTGTTTCTAATCCTACCAGCAATCCTGATAGGTCCCTTCCTGCAGAAAATGCGCAAGAAATTTACCTATCCCCGGGTTGGATATGCAAATTTAGTAACTCCCCGTAGAACTAAACTGGTGATGTTCGTGTTAATCATAGCTTTAGCACTGGGAATTTTTGCAGCAGTTAATTACGTAAAAATCGATTTTCACGCAGATATTTTTTACTTCGCTCCTTTAGTAATTGGTTTGTTTCTTGCTTCAGCACAGGCTTATCGCTACAAAAGATACCAGACAAAAAGATATTTCATTTATTTCCTGGCTGGCTTAATTTCAACCATTACAGTTTATTTTTTCCCGATGCGGGGATTATTACGCGTAATGATTATCTTTAGTTCATTAGGAATTTTTCTTATTCCGATCGGTTTGATCACTTTTAACAAATTCAACAAAAATTTTCCATTACAGGAATACAGCGACAATAAAGATGAACAATAAAGGTGGTTTGAATGCCTGATAAACTACAAACATTTGAAATAGATAAAGTGATCCATGAACCTGCGAGGCTGCTGATCCTGGCTTATCTATCTGTGGTTGACGGTGCAGATTTTCTGTTTATGATGAATCAGACAGGATTGACGAGGGGTAATTTGTCTTCTCACATGAGCAAGCTGGAAGATGCAGGTTATGTGGAAATTAAAAAAGAGTTTGTCGACAAAATCCCCCGCACTCTTTTGAAGTTGACTAAAGAAGGCAGACTGGCTTTTGCTGAATACAGAAGTAATATGACGCAAATGCTGGAGAGTCTACCAAAATAACCCAGTATTTATGAGCTGAAAATTATAGGAAAAGAATGCAATACTCGATCTGGATGAATAGCAAGAACAGATACCGTGATGATTGGAAAAAAGATTTTACCAAGTTGCAAAAAGCTGGAATTTCTAATGTTTTTCTGAGTGGCAGTATTGAAGAAATTGAAAATGCATTAAAATTTTCAGATGAATTTAATCATAAAATTCATACCTGGATATTCACAATGATCTGCAATGATGAAGAGATCATCAAACATCATCCTGACTGGTTCACCGTAAATGGATTGGGAGAACGTTCCTGCTATAAACCTCAATATGTTGGTTATTACAAGTGGCTCTGCCCCACCCATCCGGAAGTTCAGGAATATTTACAGAAACGAGTTGAAAAACTATGTGAAATATCAGAATTGGCAGGTGTACATCTGGATTATATTCGTTACTGCGATGTAATTCTCCCAGAAGCTCTGCAGCCAAATTACAACCTTGTTCAGACCAGAGAAGAACCGCAATTTGATTACTGTTATTGCCAGCATTGTCGAACTGCTTTTAAAAAACAAAATAGCATTGATCCTGTTGACTTAGTAAATCCATCGGAAAACCTGAAATGGATGCAGTTCCGATTCGACAGTATTTCAAATATCGTGAGAATACTGAAAGATAAAATTCATCACTACAACAAGAAAGCAACTGCGGCAGTCTTCCCCACTATCATGCAGAAGAATGTGCGGCAGCAGTGGCATAAATGGAATTTGGATGCAGTTTATCCAATGCTGTATCACTCATGTTATGATGAAGATTTTAATTGGATTGAAGAAGAAACGAGGAAAGGAAAATCATTATTGAAATCAACTAAACTACACAGCGGATTGTACATTCCAGCCATTAAACCAGATGATTTGAGACTGGCTATTGATACAGCAAGAAATGGTGGAGCAGATGGTGTTTC
>QMNP01000055.1 GCA_003647825.1 Candidatus Cloacimonadota bacterium | reverse complement strand
GTTGAATAAATGGTAAATAATCTGCCAGGGAATATCCTACATTGAACCAGGGAAAACGAAATTCACCAAAATTCTGCAGATATTCAAAACTCATCCAGAAGCAGATGAATACAAGTAATCTTATTTTTGGAAAAGCATTCCAGGCTTTATTCAAAATAATAAATAGAATTGAAAAATAAAGTCCAAAAAGAAAATATAATCCAATAAATCCACCGATTGTTACCAGGCTTATCCAATGCAAAGCTGTGGATGTGTATACAACCGAAAATACAAGTGCTGCCAAAATCATTTGTTTAAAATGACGTTTTTCCTGCAGCAAAGAAAACAGTGGAATAAAACCAAAGAAAACCAGAAAACCCAGGTGCAGTGGAAGCCGGCTAACAGCTAATAAAAGAGCAGCCAGAGCTGGTTTGTAAAATGTAGAACTGCGGAAGAAACTAATTAACTTCATAAATGAATTTTCCAACAAGAATATGGTTTTGTGCAGTTAAAATAATAATGCCACTATTAATTGAAAAAGAGTGCCATATTTTTGTTGAGGGAGTAAATTTCTTCCCAGAAGATTTATGTTGAATTACATTACCAATTACTGAATATCGCTGATTTTTATCTACCAGATAGGATTCATTATAGCGATTTTCTATCTGTCCAAGAGTATTATAAATAAGGGTAGAGTTAGTTTCAAAAATTAAAATCTGATCCAAAGTAACACATAAACCGAATGGATTCTCTATTTCATGGCTTCCAAAGACGAACCAGTTATTTTCTATAAAATCACGAGTTGCGATTATTTCATTCAAAAAATCATCATAGATATAGAAAGTTTCGTCAGCTGCCACGGCCAGAAGTGCCGGCTCCTTAAATTCCTGTAAATTAAAAGAGGTAATGTATTTTCCATCTCGATCATATTTTATTATTTTTTTCTGAAAGCTGTCTAAAGCTAATAAATTACCATCCGGAGAAAGTGCAATATCACTTAGTTGACTTAAATTGGAAAGCTCTGAACCTGTGCCACCGACAGTATTCATGCGTATTCCGTTTTTGAAAATATGGATTAAATTTGTGTCTTTTTGCCAAATGAAGAAAGTTTTATCAACGTTGGAATATATACATTTTGCAGGTGTAAATTCGAGTTCAATTTCTCGGATAACCTGAAATTCAATGGGAGTATAATTTTTAACTACATTGAATTCTGCACAACCAACTGCAAATAAGATTATTAGAAATATTAATATCAAATTTTTCATGATCTTATTGATCAGTTGGTAAATTTTATATCTTTGAGTTTTCCCTGGATCGAGGTTCTGCCCTGCCAGGTATTGAATTCCAGGGAATAAGCTATGTCTATAAGAGAACCCTTCTTAAGGAATGGAAGAAGATCTCCCAGATTAAAGCCAATTAGATCAAGATCACATCCGTCTTTCATTACTTTTAATTTAAGATGATTTTTACCAACATTATATGGAAATCCAACTATCATAACTTGCTCAGTATAGAAAGTTGGACGCATGTTACCAGGGCCGAATGGAGCAAATTTATTTAACCATTCTAACAGATTCTCATTGATCTCATATAATTCAAGCTTTGTTTCAATTTTTAAAGGTGGAATTAATTGTTCCTGGGTGATATGCTCTTTTACATATTTGGCCAATCTATTTTCCAAAAGGTCAACGTATTCCACCAAAATAGAAAGTCCGGCTGCATATTTATGGCCGCCAAAAGTTTCCAGATATCCTTCTACAGACTGAAGAGCTTCAAACAGATCGAAGCCGGCAATACTACGGCCAGAACCACTGCCTACACCATCTTTAAAAGAGATCATGATCGAAGGTTTATAAAATTTTTCCACCAGTTTGGAAGCAACAATTCCAATTACTCCCGGGTGCCATCCATCAGATGATACAACTATCAATGACGTGTCATCCATATTTTTATATTTTTTTTCGATTATATCACAAGCTTCCTGAAAAGTTCTTTGATCTATTTGCTGGCGAATAGAATTCTCACGTTCGATGATTTGAGCAAGCTCAACACTCTGTTCTTCATCTTCAGAAATCATCAATTCTACAGCACGCAAAGCACTACCCATTCTACCAGCTGCATTTATACGCGGCGCAATTCCAAACACAATATCACCAGAATTGAGTTCTTTATGAGAAAGTCCTGCAATATTGATAAGTGCATTCAAACCAATGTTTTGTTTTTTAATCAGTCTTTCCAAACCTATACTGGCGAAGATGCGATTTTCACCAACTAAAGGAACGATATCTGCAATGGTTCCCAAAGCAACCAGATCAACATACTTATCGATCAAACTGGTTGTGTCCATATCCATGGAAGTGTAAACTGCAACAAGTAATTTGTAAGCTACTCCTACACCAGCCAGATCTTTAAAAGGATAATTGCTGTCTTCCATTTTCGGGTTGATTATGGCATAAGCATCCGGTAATACTTCTTTAGGATTGTGGTGATCTGTTACAATAATATCTATGCCCTGTTCGTTGATCTGCTGAACTTCTTCAATCGCATTTATTCCGCAATCAACGCTGATGATCAATTTAGAGCCTTTATCTATGATCTGATCTACACCGCTTAGAGATAGACCATAGCCATCTATCATTCTATGTGGAATGTAAAAATCTACAATTGCACCTATCTTTCTTAGACCAAGATATAACAGAGAAGTAGAGGTGGTTCCATCGACATCGTAATCTCCATAAATAGTAATAAGTTCCTGATCTTTGATGGCCCTGATGATCCGCTCAACTGCTACTTTCATATCTTTGAAAATAAACGGGTCATGAACATTTTGCAGGTCCGGATGGAAGAAACTATTTATCTCATCTAATTCTGTAAGGCCTTTTCTTATAAGCATTTCAGCAATCATATCAGGACATTTAATTTTTTCAATGATTGCATTCTTTTGTGCAAGCTGCTCCTCTATTAAAGGCTCATGAATCTGCCACCTTTTTTGCATTGATCTATCCTTTTTAATATATAATATAAAAATTTAAATAAGTGCCAAAGAAGATAATAAGCCGAATTCTGTAAATCACCTAATAAGTGATTTAATGTCTATTTCTCTACACCGGATATTACTATGTTCAAATGAACTCAATTCTGACCGGCTTTAGCTGCCTACCCGAAAGCAATCAAGTCGGGCCGACTCCTGCTTTCCTATTTGGCATTGCACCAGATAAGGCTTTCCTGGCATTCCGATTCACACCGAAATCCGGTGGTCTCTTACACCACCATTTCACCTTTACTCCGAAGTATTTCGAAGCAGTTTATTTCTGTGGAGCTGGCTCCCCGTCACCGAGGCTTCCTGTTAAGAAGTATCCTGCCCTATGGTGTTCGGACTTTCCTTCCCGCACCTATCTTGAAAGTCTTCAAAACGAGAGCTTCAAGATAGGTGCGGGGCAGACATTCTATCTTCTTAGGCACACTTATGTAAATAAAGATTAACCATTATTCAAATGGTTTTGCAACTATCATACGACCACAACTTTCACAACTTATTACTTTTTTACCTTCACGGATCTCGATAACCAACTGCGGCCGAATCTTATAATGGCATCCACTGCATGTTCCATTTTCGTCAAAAACAACTGCTTTTCGATTTTTATTTTTAATAAGAGCTGCATATCGTCGTACAAGAGTTGTATTGAGATCTTTTGCCAAGGTATTGCGTTTATTCCGAATTTCTATGATCTCTTTTTCTACAGCATCAATTTTCTTCTTTAATATTTCTTCGTTGGCTTTTAGAAGATCATCAGCTTTCTTTTGAATAGCCTTTTTGTTTTCTAATTCTGTTCGAAGATTAGATTCTTCTTCCATTAATTCTATCAGATTATCATCAATGCCTGTATTCAACGATTCCAAATGGCTTACTTCGCTATTTAATGCTTTGTATTCCTTATTCGTTTGAATTGTTAGTAATTGATTTTTATATTTATCAATTTTGTCTTTATTCGATCTGATTTCTAATTCTTTAAGTTTTTGAGTTTTAAGATTTTCTTCTAAAAGATGAGATGTTTCTGCCAGTTGATTATTTGCGTCTTCCAGATTTTGCTTCATACTGCTCAATTCTTGTGGAAGTTCTCTGGTTAATATTTCCTTTTCACCAATTACATCGTCCAATTCTTGCATTTGAATTAATATCTTCAGTTTATGATCCATTTTTTAACTCCATAAAGATTAAATAACAAAAAAAGCATCTACCAATTCGGGTAAATGCTTTTGTTTATCTTGAGATAATATCTTTCTCTTCTAAATAATTATAATGTATTAACTCCACAATATTTACATCCTTCCATATAACATATGACGTTAAGAAAAATTGTTAGGTATTTTTGTCAACCTCATTAATAACAATATTCCTATTTACTAAAGCATAAGTTGTTGTAGATTTTTCATCCAAAATTACATGAGTATTATCAAATATTCGAAATCTGGTTTCAGGAAATACACTCTTTGTAATCGTAATCTTATAATCTATTACTGCTGGCTCGAAAAATTGCTCTACAATTTCAAAATATTGCTTTTCTAAATCTGCAATCTGTGTCTTTAGTTGATCTATCTCGGTATCATGGCCTTCCGGTATAAGTTGAATATTATCGAGCTTGTCTGCAAGAAATTTTATCTGTTCTTTTAGATATGGTGCAAAACCAATTTCAATTTCGGATAAATGCTTATCCTGACTACCAATAGTATCTAATTTAATTGAAGAAGCACTTTGTGTTAATCCGCCAAAAAGAATACTTTCTTCATCACCGATTATATTTCCCGAAGCACAAATAATACAATTCCTCAAATTATTATGAAAATTAAATTCACCATCGCATACCAATCGTGAATTTACGGCATCATCTACGGCAAAATTTCCACTTACAAAAATTCCAGGTTTCATGCAGTTACTAATATTGCCATATACCGTTAAATTACCATCAATAATTATCTTGGAAATTGAAATATCTCCATTTATCACCAAATCTCCGTATAATTCAAAATCAGCTTCAGAAACATTTTCATTGATGTAAAAGTCTGTCTTGATCTGCAGTTTATTTTGAAAATCAACGTAGGGATAACCAGATTTTTGTGCTATTAACAGATTTGTGTTTTCATCGAAAAAAATATTATCGCCGAAAAGTTCTTCAGGATCTATATGATGGTTGTCAGTTGTGGTTACTTCATTACCAAATAGATCTTTTCCAATAGAATTCCGGGATTCTACTAAAACTTTTGCTATAGGTTGTCCTTTAATGATTTTAGCATATTTGTTCATCTCGAATACATCATAAGATTCATCTGGAATAAAACAGTTCTCACGATTGAACATATAATCTACAGTACATTCTGATGTGGGATTAGAACCTCTAGCTATAAGAAATGGAACTCCGATTTCCTTAACATTATTTTGCAGCCTGTTATAGCGTGAAGCTTCTTCGAAACCATTTGTAATACCGGCTTGCATTAGAAGGTCTTTAATGGTATTTTCATCTACGATTCCATCGGGAGATTCAATAGTAAGGTAGGCAGAGAAATTGTCATCCGACAAAGTTAACAAGACGTCTTTAGATGCGTTGTAAAAAGATTTATTGCCGGTTAAATCTGCCATTATTCGATATTCTCTTTTATAAAATCGATTACTTCCTGAGCTGCAGTACCGGGTGTAAAAATTGCTTGAAAACCTTTTGATTTTAGAAATTCAATATCATCTTCAGGGATTACGCCACCACCGAAAAGCATGATCTCATCTCCGACTTTCTCTTTAAGCATGTCTGCGATCTTTGGAAACAGAAAATTATGAGCACCGGAAAGCAAACTTAATCCAACAATATCAACATCTTCTTGTATTGCTGCATTAACTATCTGCTCGGGTGTTTGCCGTATTCCTGTGTAAATTACTTCCATGCCGGCATCTCTCAAGGCTCGCGCTATATATTTTGCACCACGATCATGACCATCCAATCCTGGTTTGGCTATCATTACTCTTACTTTTTTATTACTTGTCACCGATCCTCCAAAATATAAAAAACAGATTTAACAATATGTATATATCGTCAACATTTTTTTAATTACAAAAAAGCCGCTATCAGATGATGACGGCTTCATTAATTCTTGCAATTGACTGCTAATTTTGTGTTCTTATAACATTAACAATCTTCCAATTTCCGTTTCTGCTATTATTTTGTTATGCTGATGTACAACAATGCAAAAGACAATTGAATTATTGACAGAAAAAACACTGATTTAACAAATGTTTTGCAAGAGCAGCTACGTTTTTGCGAAGCTGCTATTATATTGTGTAAAAGGAGTTAAGATGAGTACTACAGCGGTTTTGGGCTGTGTTTGGGGAGATGAAGCAAAAGCAAAAATAGTAGATGTTTTAGCTGTTGATGCAGATTATGTAGTTCGTTTTCAAGGTGGGAATAATGCTGGTCATACTATCTGGTTAAAAGATGAAAAATATGTTTTTCATTTGGTTCCTTCTGGTATTCTGTATCCGGGAAAAACATGTATATTGAGCAGTGGAACAGTTATTGACCCATTTGAATTGATCAAAGAAATTGATGCCCTTAAAGAAAAGGGAATATCCTTTAGGGATAGATTCTTTATTGATCCAAGAGCTCATATTGTACTTCCGATCCACAGAGAATTGGATGGGAAATGTGAAGCCGATGATAATCAAACTTTAATAGGTACAACCAAGCGTGGAATCGGACCGTGTTATGCAGATGCTATTGCTCGAGTAGGAATCCGATTTGGAGATCTGTTTGAAAAAGAAAATCTTACTCAGCGTTTAAAAAACCTGTTTTCATACCATAAATACACTGTTGAAAATCTTGATAAACAAGTTACAGACCTCATGGAAATTGGAACTCGCTTAGGAAGCTATTTAAAACAAATTTCATATCTTTTACATAAAAATAATGATAAGAATATTTTATTTGAAGGAGCTCAGGGTTCTCTTCTGGATGTGAACTTTGGAACATATCCATTTGTAACTTCTTCTCATACTGTAGTTGGTGGAATTCCTATTGGAAGCGGCTTTGGTGGGAAAGTTGATAGAGTTGTGGGTGTCTTTAAAAGTTATTTTACCCGAGTGGGAGAAGGACCATTTCCCACAGAATTGTTCGATGAGATTGGAGAAAGAATCCGTAAACAGGGAAATGAATTTGGTTCTACAACTGGTCGCCCTCGTCGCTGTGGCTGGTTTGATGCGGTGGCCGCTCAATTCACCGCTATGATTAACAATTTGGACGAAATCGCTTTAACTTTGCTAGATGTTTTTTCCGGTTTGGAAACACTCAAAATTTGCATTGGGTATCGTTTAAACGGTGAAAAGATTTCTGAATTTCCCTACAATAGTAATGACCTAACCAAAGTAGAACCGGAATATATTGAGCTTCCAGGCTGGAAGGATGATATCACTGGTATCAGAGAATTTGAGAAGCTTCCTGTGAATGCTAAGAATTATGTGACGACAATTGAGGAACTTTTAGGGATTGATATTTCGATCATCTCGATCGGACCGGATCGAGAACAAACAATCTTCCGAAAAAAATAAATAATATAAACTCTACATAGCTTTAATGTCTTACTGTAAATGAGTTTACTGGTAGTAAATATTAAATAAATCTTGACAGCTGGAACTGCTCTCTCAGTTTGTTCCAGCCTTGTAACAAGGCATAAAATAAAGAGTTATGATTCGATATAAATAATTGAATTTTAAGGAGAAATAGATGAAAAGAACGTATCAACCTCATAATAGAAAAAGGAAAAATAAGCACGGTTTTCGTTCTCGAATGGCTACTAAAGCCGGACGTAAAGTTCTTGCTCGTAGAAGAGCAAAAGGAAGAAGCCGTCTTACTGTAAGTGACTAATATTTTATTTACATCTTCATAGAGTGGTGATGATCAATATTATATTGAGCTGTAAGCATCGTGACCGATGAGATTTATCACTTCCAAAAGAGAATACCAGGAAGTCTATATCAATAATATTAAAACATATGGTAATCTCTTTATTTATTTGAAAAAAAAAATACCTGAAGACCTGTTTGCTGTTGGAATTGTAGTTAGTAAAAAAGTGGGAAATGCGGTGATCCGCAATAGAGTGAAGAGACGTGTAAAGGCATTTATGCGCGAGAATGTCCGTCAACATCCGGCAAATCTAAAACTTGTTATTATTGCAAAGCCAGAAGCCGGAACAGCAAGTTGGCAGGAAATAACGTCTGACCTGAAATTAATTTTGCGCAATAAATAGCCTGCTCGCAGAAGAGATGGCTGTAAACCTGGTGAATTCTTATATTTAAAAGTGAAGCAATAAATTCGATGAGAATTTTTAATAAATTAGTTTTATTACTGATCGGTTTCTACCGCAGATTTATTTCTGTGGT
>QMNP01000054.1 GCA_003647825.1 Candidatus Cloacimonadota bacterium | reverse complement strand
TGAAAAGGCCTGGGTGAAAGACGATACATTTAAACTGAAAGTGATTGATCATCTTTTGGATAATCCGCTGGATTTGCCTGAATACGTGGAAGAAACTGTTGAAATTGCAGATTTGAGTATTGATGATCCTTCAAAGTTTCTGGAGTTTGCATCACTACAGTTGGATTGTGCATTAGAAAAACAATTTGTTGAAAGATCGAAAGATGCAATCAGCTCTTTGATTATTGCTATGGAAGTTGCTGAGAATATTCGTAAACTGGCAATTTCCAATCTGGATAGCCTTGAATTGCATGATCTGATTATGAGTGCTCCCGGATTATGGATAGACGAAGAAGATGCCAATAGTGAACTACTAAAAGGTGCCTGGCAGAGAGAATTTCATGTAGAAGTTGATACTTCCCGAGTAATAGATAAAGATAGATTATTGAATATCATTAAAAAAATGGATCGTCATTCGCTAAATCAGGCTGGAAGGATTTTTGCTGAAAATATCTGGAGAATTTATCAAACGGTAAATTGGGAAGAGCAGCAACTAATTAAACCTGATCAAAGTATTCAAGGTACATCTGGGGAAATTTTATTCTATAAAAATTCAGATCTGGGAAAGATCATTATTGGTGGAAAAGGCGATAATGTTTATTCAGAAGATTTTGCTATTATTATTGATCTGGGTGGAAATGACACTTATCGCTGTCGTGCTGGCGGAGCAATGGGAGAGCTTGGAAATCCCTTCTCAGCAGTGATTGATTACAGCGGGAATGATATTTACTTTGAAGGTGAAAAAGCTGTAAACCAGGGAAGCGGATTCCTGGGATGCGGCATTCTTATTGATGGTGAAGGTGATGACATTTATCACGGATCAGATTACTCCCAGGGAGTAGGAATCTTTGGAACTGGAATCCTTTACGATGCTTCCGGCAAGGATGATTATCGAGCCGGAGTTTTCAGTCAGGCAGCAGGAAATGTGGGAATCGGAATCCTGATGGACGAGGGTGAAGAAGACGATAGATATTTTGCTAAGATCTGGGCGCAGGGAATGGGCTCTGTATTTGGCTATGGAATGCTGCATGATGGTGGAGGAGATGACACTTACCGTACCGGAGGAGCTTATCTGCATGCTCCGCTTTTGCCGAATGATTATCAATCGTTCAGTCATGGCTTTGGTATGGGCTGGCGTCCGAGAGCTGGCGGTGGAATCGGTGTATTGTATGACGTAAGCGGCAACGATTTTTACGACGGAGAAGTTTTCTGCCAGGGTTCAGCTTACTGGTATTCGCTGGGAATGCTGATCGATGGAGATGGTAACGATAGCTACAATGCTGCTCAATATGGACAGGGAACAGGAATCCATCTGGCAATTGGAGCACTTTGGGATAAAGGTGGTGATGATCAATATCACAGCAGGAATGGTGTGATCGGTGGAACAGCTCATGATCTCTCAGTAGGAATGCTGGTAGATGATTCTGGAGATGATTACTATACCGTCTCCGGTGGTTATGGTGTTGCTCTCACCAATTCATTTGCGCTTTTCATAGATAAATTGGGTGATGATATGTATTCCACCTGGGAAGATTACAGCTTCGGTTCCGTACGTTGGGCTCGTGGTTTTGCCGGTTGTGGAATCTTTATGGATCTGGAAGGAAAGGATAGATATTCTCGCAACAGCATGGCTGATAATGGTAAACTGTGGACATTCAATGATTGGGGAATTGGTATTGACCTGGATAGAGACATTATTGCCAGTGCAAAAGAAGAACCAATTGCAGAAATTATTTTAACTGCTGAAGATTCTCTTAAAACTGTAGAAGAACTTTTTGATGAAGCTTCACTCTGGGCAGTTGGTAGTAACCAGCAGAAAGTAGCCCGGGCAGTGGAAGCATTTAAGGCTAAAGGCATGGAAGCTGTAACCTTTGTTTGCGAGAATAAATTGAACACAGACACAAGCTTGGAACTTCGTCTTATCGACACGATTACCAAAGAATATCCCGATTCCATTGCACCGTTGCTGCTGAATAAGATAACTGATGAAAACAAACAAACTCAAAAAAATGCCATTCGCTTACTGGGAATAACTAAATACGATAAAGCGGTACTTCCACTATTGGAGATGCTTTCCAGAAAAATATACTATGATCTACGACGTTCAATCATTGGAGCTTTAGGCAAAATTGGCGATAAAACTGCGACCTCTAAAATTATTAAATTCATTGATGATGAAGACGAACTCTGCCGACTTACCGTGGTGGGAGCCATCAGCAGTTTGAAAGATGAAAGTGCAATTCCAACCCTTATCTCAGCCCTGGATGATGAGATCTTCACTGTCCGCTCTGCAGCTTTGAATTCATTAAAAAGTTTCAACCAACCAATAACTGCTAATCTATTAATGGATTATGTAAATTCATCCAAAGCCAACTATCCTGAAATTGGATTAAAAGCTATTGCCAATTACCTGTATGCGACAGCTGACAGTACAGGTTCAATTTACGCAAAAAAGAAATACAAAATTATGCTGGAACTGGAAAATCTGGCAGAAAGTGAAAACGAACTCATCCGTGCTGAAGCATTGAGTGCTCTTTGGCAAAACGGAGGAGAGCTGCAGAAACGCTGGGTAAACAAGAAGATAGAAAATGAGTTCAGCCCTTTTGTAAGAGCGGTGTTTGAGGAGACAAGGGGGAAAAGCGAGTAAGCGAGGAAGTGTGAAAGTAAGGAGTTCGACTTTGAAACGTCTTTCTGAAAAAATCTTTCAATCCTTTCTCATGAAAAATCTCGTTTCAAAAAATCCGAATGTCCAACAAGGAATATCGAATGCTGATGTAGAGACGCAACACCTTGCGTCTTACGGAACGGAGTATCGCTTTAAATTAACATTCCCAAACAGAGTTTTGGAACGAGTAAAATTATATCGAATATCGGTCGGCCTTGCTGTTCTTAACTCCGCTGTCGTAAACTCCCGTGAAGTCAAGTACAGGTACAGCAAATTACTTCTAAAATCTCAAATCGTTAATCTGAAATCGTAACTCAATTCTTTTAATGTATCACTTTGCATTTAAATTGCTTAATCTTGAAAAGGCTTCTATCGCAATTTCTTCTTGTTCAGCACTTTCAAGGTTTCTCTCATATCAATATTTAAAACCGATTATTAATCTGACAGCGCAATGCGCTATCACTACAAATTGTGTTGTGGCCAATTGAAAAGCAAGAGAGAATTTACGTTCCCAAACGGAGTTTTGGAACGAGTAAAAATTATATCGAATATCGGTCGGCCTTGCTGTTCTTAACTCCGCTATCGTAAACTCCCGTGAAGTCAAGTACAAGTACAGCAAATTACTTCTAAAATCTAAAATCTAAAATCTCAAATCGTTAATCTCAAATCGTAAAATCTGAAATCTCTTACTGAATTGGTGCTAAAAGCCTGGAACTTTTTACTGCCAGCTTGAACCAGAGCGGTCGCTTGGAATAATCTGTTTCATCCACCTGGATGCTGTCTTCCAGATCTTTCTGCAGCATTTGTTCCACGCTTACCGCAAAATCGCTATCATAAGAAATAATATTGATCTCAAAATTAATGCGGAAAGAGCGATTATCCAGATTGGCGGTACCCACTACAGAGAGCTTATCATCGATCAGCATCACCTTTTGATGCAGGTAACCTTTTTGATAACGATAAACTTCAACACCGGTATCTGTAATTTCTTTTAAATAAGAAAACGAGGACAGGTAGGTTAGTAGCAGATCGCTTTTTGCCGGGATTATCAATTTAACGTCAACTCCTCGCATGGCAGCTAACTGTAGAGCATTCAGCACGGGTTGGTCGGGAACAAAATAAGGACTCACGATCCACAATCTTTTTGTTGCAGAATTTATAATGTGCACAAAGAACATACCGCAGGTTTCATTCTCATCTGCCGGGCCGGAAGGAAGAGCTAAAATATTGTTGGTACCAGCTGCTGGAAGGCGCTGAGTCCAGGAGAGATCAGGCACTTTTTTAGTTACCCAATACCAGTCTGTAATAAATGGAACCTGGATACATTGCACAGCAGGACCTTCAATTTTTATCTGGGTATCTCGCCAGAATCCAAATTTTGGATGTATTCCCAGATATTTATCACCTACGTTCATACCACCGACAAAGGCAGTCTTTCCATCTATAATTACTATTTTGCGATGATTACGGAAATTCAAACGAAATCTGTATTTCAAACGTTTGTGTGTTTTGAAGCTATATATCTGTACGCCTTTGTCACGAAGCTCTTCTACATATTGCTTTGATAATTTGTAACTACCGATTTCATCGTACAAAACAAAGATCCGCACACCCTGGTAGGTCTTCTTAATTAAAAGTTCTTTCAATTGATTACCCAGATTATCATTTAAGATCATATAAAACTGGATAAGGATATAATCCTGAGCAGATTCAATTGAACTGAAAATTTCTTTAAAGGCAACATTACCGTTAATCAACAGGTTAGCATTATTTTGCGTGGTAAAAGGCATTCCTGCCAGATATTCCATTACTCTGAATTCAGAACTGTCCTGCTGCATTACCAGGTTTTTGTTACGCAGGTTTTCAGTAAGATCATTTGCGATATGATTAATTTTAAGATCACCGCTTCTACGCGCAGAAACGTAACCATAAAATTTCCTGTCTCCAAAGATCCAATAAAGCGGTAAAGCCAGGTAAGGAAATATAATTAGCGATATAACCCAGGCGATAGAACCCTGTGCTGTTCTTCCTTTCCAGATTGCTTCCAGTGCAGCAATTACACCCAGAATGTAGATTACTGCTACAAAAACTATCCAGAAAGATCGAAAAATTTCCAGCATGTTAATCCTTTTTCAAATAAAAATCTTTATCCACATCACGTAAAATCTGATCGTATAACATAGAAAGTGTAATAGAAAAGGGAATATTCTTTTTGGCGTGTTGGGCGATGCTATAAGCTTCCATCACTCTATCGTGCACCAGGTAGATCTTGATGAGCTCAATATATCCGCCAGGATCGAGAGGAGCTTTCTTTATACTCTTCAGCATCAAGTCTATAGCTTGCGAAGTTTTTCCTATTTTTTCACAAGCCAAACCATGATTCTTTAAAAAATGCGGTGTATTTACCCGCAATTTAGCAGCACTTTCAAATTCCAGATATGCTTTTAACCAATTTTCCAGATTGAAGTAGGTGAGACCACGTAAATAGAAAATAGAACCTTTTTTGCCAAAAGCATTTTCAGCCTTTTTAAGATAGAGAATAGTCTTATCAAATTCCCGACGTGTATAATGAAGCTCTGCCAGAAAGATATAGGGTAATTCGGATCGAATATTTGACCGAACACTTAACAACTTTTCCAAAACATTAATTGCTTCATCAATTCTATTCACCTTGGAAAGAGCAAATGATTTATTATATAGAAGTTCAGGAAAGACTTCTTTGATCTGATCATAATAATTTAAGGCAAGTTTGAATTCTTTAAGCGAAAGAAAACAGTTTCCTACATGAAACCGAACCATAGGCTGATCTGGGTCATGCATCAAGATCTGCTGATAAACGTGAACTGCTTTCTTGAAAAGATGTTTAGAAAGATATATATCGGCCAGAGCCTTTTTTAAATTGAGATCTTCAGGAAATTCATCAATTGATTCCAGCAGGATCTTACGGGCTTTTAACCAGTTATTATTCTTCAAATATTTAATTTGCCATAAAATATTTTTGACTTTATCCATTTATTTTTCCAAATTCATTGGTTGAGAGAGGTATAAATTCTCGATTGTTGTTAGGGTGTCTTCCATATCAAAACATCTTACAATGAAATCTCTTACTCTGGCACCACCCCGCAAACCTTTTGTGTAGTGGGCAAAATGAGTTCTCAATTCTACGACTGCTCGTTCCATGCCTTTATGTTTTATTGTAAGTTCGGCATGTTTCCGAATTATTTTTAGTTTTTCATCAACTCCTATTTCCAGTGGTTTCCCTTCTTCCAAAAAAGTTTTTATTTCCTGGAACAGCCATGGCTTGCCCATAATTCCCCGCCCGATCATTACATCATCACAACCGGTTTGATTAAACATATCCATCACATCCCGGGCTGCATGAATATCACCATTTCCAATTAATGGTATCGAGATTTTCTGTTTAAGCTCTTTAATTAAATTCCAGTTGCTATGGCCGGAGAACATCTGTGTTCTGGTGCGTGGATGCAGACATATTCCGTCAGCTCCAGCGGCTTCCATGCGTTTGCCAAACTCGATCGCATTTAGACTGAAATTATCCCAACCAGCTCGGAATTTAACTGTTAAGGGAATATTAGTACCCATTAATACCGACTTTGTACTCTTTACAATATTCTCAGCAAGTTCCGGTGTTTGCATTAAAGCAGAACCAGCTCCACGCTTTACTACCTTTTTTACAGGGCAGCCCATATTTATATCGATTAAATCTGGTTTTTTTTTTAAAACAATTTCCGCAGCTTTAGCCATAATAGCAGGATCTGAGCCAAACAATTGAATAGCAAAAGGTCGCTGTTTTTCTTCAAATTCTGCATAAGTTATACTTTTGTTTTCATTGTAGATCAAGCCATCTGCGCTTATCATTTCGCTAACAACGATATCTGCACCACATTCTTTGCAGATAGTTCTAAATGCGTTATCTGTGATCCCGGCTAAAGGGGCTAACCATAATTTACGTGAAGCAAAATTGAGTAGTTTATCTGGCATTTGAAAAATGATATATAGAAATAGCAGCAGCAGCGGCTACATTCAGCGATTCGATCTTATTTGAAATTGGTATTTTAACTCTGTATTTGGATGCATCCAGTATTTTCTGCGATATGCCGTGTGCTTCTGAACCCAAGACCAGGATTTTGTTTTCTTCTGGAATGTAAATATCAAAGATATTTTGGGCCTGGTGGGAAGAAGTGGATATTATTAAAGAATCCTGCTTAAATAGCCAGTCTATTGTTTCAATTTTTGATGGCAGCGAAAAAACCGATCCCAGTGAAGAACGGATCACTTTAGGATTTGTTAGTTCACAACAATCTGGAGAAAGTATAATTCCATCGACACCTGCAGCTAATGCAGTTCGGAATATTGTACCAAGATTACCAGGTTCTTGAATGTTTTCAAGATAAAGCAGGAAATTATTATTCACAATTGCAGGGAATTTTATGGAAATCAATGCAAGCATCTCCTGCGGATGCTTGGTAGATGACAGCTTCAGTATTTGCCACTCTTCCAGTTTGGAATATTTATCTGCTTTGAATTGCAGTTTATCAATGCTTTCAGATGTTGTTAGCAGTTCCAAAATCGGGACTTTGTTTTCTGTTAGCTGCCGGATCAAGCGAATGCCTTCCACCAGAACTTTAGAGGTGGATTCTCGATACTTTTTTTGCTTCAGCTTCATCAATTCTTTCAGATGAGCTTTAGAAATTAATTCCATTGATAATATGATATAAAATTATTGATACATTGACTTTAATTTATCAAAGTCAACTTCATCAATTTGTTCGGGTTTTAGAAATTTCTTCGCATATTCCAGATACAATCCGCTATCAATAAGTAAATTCAAGATCTTTGCATCGATGTCTTTGTCTTTGGCCATAAAGCCTAGAATTCGGAATGATTCGGAAAGAGTTTTTCCAGGTTTGTAAGGTCTGTCGGAAGCAGTGAGAGCCTCGAAAACATCTGCTACTGCTATTATCCTGGCTTGCAACGGAAGTTCTTCTTCACTAAGCTGGTAGGGATATCCTTTCCCGTTTAGTTTCTCATGATGAGCACTGGCATAAAGCGCAACATTCTTGAATTTTTTGGGGAAGGTAAGTTCGGAAAGCATTTCTGCTGTAACAGTTGCATGTTCCCGCATCTTTAAGATTTCTTCCCAAAGCAGAGTACCTTTGCGGATGCCTAGATTCTTATGCTCATTTTCGGTAATCAGGAAATAGTCTTTTCCTTCAGAATTATATTTAAATTCAAGGATTTCATCTAATTTTGCCAGATCATCATCACTCATGAATTCACCACCGGTATTACAATTTATTACAAACTCCAAATAATCATCAATCAGATCAAGCTTTGCCTGCAGATCTTTTTTCTGTTTTTCATCTGCTAAGATCATATCTTTCTTAATTACAGCCTCTACAAGCTCGAATCTGGTAGTTACGATCTCTATTCTATCTACGATCGTTTCCAATTTTTTACCTTTATCCTGAACATAAACAGGAGTAGTGATTTTGCCTACATCATGCATCCATCCGGCCAGGCTTATTTCCTGTAATTCATCATCGCTGAACTTAAGATCGGGATAATAGGTTGTATCTTCCTGGATTTTGAAAGATAATTGTTCAGCAAGACCGGCAACCCGCATTACGTGACCACCTGTGTTTTTAGATTTTCGGTCAATTGCTTTGGCAATACTCTGGATGAATTGATATAATACTTTTTCTAAACTGCGGATAAGTTCTTTGTTGGACATTGCAGTCGCTGCCTGAGAAGCTAGAGATTGCAGCATGGTAATATTTTCTTGAGTAAACGGAACTATATTACCTTC
>QMNP01000357.1 GCA_003647825.1 Candidatus Cloacimonadota bacterium | reverse complement strand
TCGCTGTTGCTTACGAAGCAATCTCTATAAATAGTAATCAATTAGCAATATAGATTGCTTCAGCAGAAACTCTCTGATAGATGCTTCGCAAAGACAAAATTTGTATTATGCAGAAGACTTAAGTGATATTTAAAGATTTGGAGGTTGCATATAGTAATTGTTAGGATTAATTGTTAAAACACTAATTAAAAAAAAATTGGAGGTAGTGATGAAAACAAAAGCGATAACACTGATCATAATCCTGATGAGTTTTGTAATAATGGGATTATATGCAGATTATCCTGTTACAGAAGATGGTAAAAGCCCTTTTGTACAAGTTGTTGAAAGTATACGCGAATCGGTAGTAAATATTCAGGTAGAAGCGGAGGTAAGTTATTCTCAAGGAAGTGGACAATTACCTTTCGATGATGATTTTTTTAAATTCTTTTTCCCCAATCCACAGTTAAGGCAACCTCGCAGATCTATGAGTATGGGGAGCGGTTTTATCTTTAAACAGGATGGAATGGATGTTTATATTATCACCAACAATCATGTTGTGGAACACGGAGAAAATGGAACTATCACTGTAACTCTTGCTGACAAGGCAAAATATGAAGCAGAAATTGTAGGATTGGATGCAGAAACAGATTTAGCTGTGATCAAAATCACCATTGATTTTGGCGAAGAAATTACAATAGTTCAGCTGGGAGATTCGGATAATCTGGATATCGGAGACTGGGCCATTGCAATTGGGAATCCATTTGGTAAACTTGGTTTGGAACGTACCGTTACTGTCGGTGTGATTTCTGCCACAGGAAGAGCAAATCTTAATTTTGGATCCGATTCTCCTATTTATCAGGATTATATTCAAACCGATGCTGCCATAAATCCTGGTAACTCGGGTGGTCCGCTGCTTAATTTAAAAGGTCAGGTGATTGGTGTGAATGCTGCGATTACCAGCACAAGTGGTGGAAATGTGGGAATTGGCTTTGCCATTCCGGTTAATCTGGCCAAGAAAGTATCGAACGACCTTTTAAATTCTGGTAAGGTTGTACGTGCTTATATCGGCATTTTACCACAGGAAATTGATTCTGAACTGCGAGAAAGCCTGAAATTGGATAAAGTTAAAGGTGTATTGGTTGCAAAAGTAGAAACAGATACACCAGCAGAAGATGCCGGGATGAAACGTGGTGATGTAATTCTAAAATTTGATGGCAAAGATATAGAGAATGTAGCAAAATTCCGCATTTTAATTGCTAATGCTGATATCGGGAGATCTTATCCTGTAGAAGTGATGAGAAATAATAAACTGAAAAAATTGAATGTAACATTAATTCCCCGACCTGGCAGTGAAATTCAGGAGGAAAAAGAAGACAAAAGTAAATCCAATAATGATCTTGGTATAAAAGTAGAAAGTCTGAGTAGTGAATTTGCACAGCGTTATAATATAGACGCAGATGAAGGTGTGGTGATCTCGCGAATAATGCCGGATTCTCCTGCTGCATCATCGAACTTAAGAGTTGGAACTGTGATTCTTGAGATCAATCAGCAGAAAATCACAAGTGTGAAAGATTTTAAGAAAGCTACAAAAAACATCAAGGAAGATGTAGTGCTGTTATATGTAGAAACAACGGCAGGTACTTATCAGTATGTAACAGTTAAAATGGATTAATCAGACTTTCTTTTCGCAAGATGGTCGAGAAATAGCAAACAGCCTGCGATGGTTTTCGCAGGCTGTTTTTTGTGATATTTTTTCAGCCTATGTTATTCCTTCTTTTCAAAATTAAATCCAGCGAAACCAGAAAACGAAGAAAATGATCTTGATGAAGTAATTGTAACCTTGCGAATAGTCAAAGACCTTCGCAATGGTTACTACTAATCAACCATTCGCAAGGCCTACAGCCATTGCGAAGGATACAAAAGGAGAAAACGATGAAAGCGAAAATGTTATTTTGTACATTTTTTATATTTTCAACCTGTTTGTACTCAACTATTATTAATGTTCCAACTGACGTTCCAACGATCCAGGAAGGAATTGATGTCGCAGTTGATGCAGACACTGTTCTCGTACAGCCGGGAACATATGTAGAGAACATTAACTACAATGGAAAACTGATTACTGTAGCTTCGCTATTCTTAACAACCCAGGATACAACTTTGATTTCACTTACTGTGATTGATGGCAGCCAACCTGTTGACCCTACTTATGGTTCTGTAGTTACATTCGAAAGTGGAGAGAATTCCACAGCAGTACTAACAGGTTTTACATTAACAAATGGTAGCGGTTATCATTTAGTAGGAATGGGAGGAGGTAATAGACATGGTGGTGGAATCTATTGTGATTCATCCGATCCCTTTCTAAAAAGTTTAATAATTTCAGATAATTCTGCTTCTGGTTTTCAGGATAGTGGCAAAGGTGGAGGATTAGTTTTTATTCACTCAGAATCGCAGTTAACAGATTTGAAAATATCGAATAATACATCACAAGGAGCAGGTGGAGGGATTGCAATAATCGATAGTTCGAATATTTT
>QMNP01000356.1 GCA_003647825.1 Candidatus Cloacimonadota bacterium | reverse complement strand
AATAGCAGCCATAATCGGAATATTTTTTCTCAACTTTTATTACCCAATAATAAACAATGATTTTATCTTCATAGAATTCATAAGTTGTCGCAATAAAATATGGTGTAAAGCTAAGAACAAAAACACCAACGAAAAGATAATAAAAAAGAGGCATTTCCCAATCTATAACTGTAATACGCCACAAACTGAAGGCAATAATTGCAATGAAAGCTATCAATATTGTTGAACTGATGGGAAATTCTTTAAATGGGTGAGATGTCCAGGTTAACAGCAAGCCTGGCTTTGCTTCCTGTATTTCGTTATTCGACATTCTGCACTATCTCCCGACATTTCTCAATCTCTTCTTTAATTATGATGATCTGATCAAAAATAGCAGTAGCACTGAATTTTGAACCGATCGTATTTATCTCACGATGCATTTCCTGCAGAATGAAATTGATGCTCTTTCCAGTCAGCGCATCGTCTTTTATTATCTTCTCTTTAAACTTCTGCATATGATCTTTCAATCGTACAACTTCTTCGGTTATATCTGCTTTTTCCACATACATAGCTGCTTCCAGCATAATGCGTTTAAGTGCCTCATCATCCATTTTATCATTTAATAATGTTTCCAGATTATTTTGGAGTTTAGAAAATTTCTCCTTTTTAAAATTTGGGAATTCCGAATCAATCATCTCCAGAGATTTTTCCATGATCTCAATAGATTCCAAAAAATATATCTGCATCGATCTGCCTTCGATCATGGCCATTTTTTCATGTTCTAATATAGCTTTTTCAAAGGTTGAAATAATCTTGTTCTTAAATACAGGATCTTCCGGATCGTCTTCTTTCAATATAATCACATCAGGTTCTGAAAGCACATTCATAAGTGGCAGCTTGGCATCTTCTTCCAGAATTTCTGCCGCCTTTTGGTATAGATTCCAATAAGATTTTAACTTGTCTTCATTCAATTTCAATTGTCCTGTCTGCAAATGTGTGATGTTAATATTGATCGTCACTTTCCCTCGTTTCATTTTCCTGCTTAAAATATTTTTCAGCTCTGCTTCCATATAAGAAAGTTCCCGCGGCATTCTAAAGCTCACATCCAGAAAACGATTGTTCACTGATTTTATTTCCACTTCAATTTCATGAAACTCGTCATTTATTCGTGACCTGCCATAACCTGTCATGCTTTTCATGAAGCTACCCATATACCGATCATACTTTTCATATAAAACTCCTTTTGAATCTATGGAAATGAAATTTATCAATATAGATTTGATGTCAATGTTTGAATGAAGGAATTAGCCATATTTAATTATTTTGACATATCAGCTAAGTAAATTCTATTTCGTTAAAAGGTGTTAATAATTAAAAATTGGATATGATTTTTGAAGTTACAATTTCAGTGATCTGTTACTTCCTGAATCTACCGTTAAAGGTTGAGAAATTATGATAATTCACAAAAACAAAACTCTATTATTCATAGGAGATTCGATTACCGATTGTGGTAGGTCATATCCAGTTGGAAAAGGATCTGGTCTGGGTAATGGTTATGTAAAACTGGTTGCTGACAAAATTAAGAAACTTCATCCTGATCTGAATTTAAATACTCTGAATACTGGTATTTCCGGTAATACGATCTTAGATATGGAGAGAAGATGGGAAAGAGATGTGCTGGATCTTAAAGCAGACTGGGTTTCGATAATGATAGGTATAAATGATGTGTGGCAGCAGGTTGAAGCTCCCCATTTCTTTGATCAGATCACACCCGAAAGATTTAAGCAGGTTTACTGCAAACTGATCGAAAGTATTGTTGAAGATGTTGATGGAGTTATCTTGATGACTCCGTATTATATAGAACTTGATAGACAAGATAAAATGCGGAAATTGATGGATGATTTTAGGGAAATAGTTAAGGATCTATCTTACAAGTATAAAACAGTTTATGTTAACACACAAATAGGTTTTGATCGTTACCTGGAAGATCATTCTTCTTACTCTATCAGTGATGATAAAGTCCATCCAAATTTGATCGGTCATAAGATTATTGCAAATAGTTTTTTGGAAGCAATTGGTTTTGAAATTAAATAGGAATTTTTATGAATAATCAAAACTCCACTAATCCGCTACATGGCATGACTTTGGAAAAGATCCTGATCAGCCTTGTTGATCATTATGGTTGGGAAGAACTTGGTCGAAGGATCAGGATAAATTGTTTTCAATTAGATCCATCTATAAAATCCAGTCTGAAATTTCTGCGTAGAACAGATTGGGCACGCAAGAAGGTTGAGAATTTGTATATCAGAACAATAAAGAGCAGAAGTTTCAAAAATAAAGAGCATCTGTAATAATTGCACTTAATTAGAAATAAGCGATTATTCAATATAATTAAATTGAAGAAGTTTACACCTTCGTAAAAGTCTTTATTTATTGCAGTTCATAAGTTCTGCATAATAACATCTTTGTCTTTGCGAAGAATCTATCAAAGAAATTCTTCTGAAGCAATCTAAACTCCTAACCATTTAATTTT
>QMNP01000355.1 GCA_003647825.1 Candidatus Cloacimonadota bacterium | reverse complement strand
CGATCCAAGCGTTTTTCCTGGTGCAATATACAAGCTTGAAAAGCCCAAAACTACCTTTTTAATTTTTGATACTGGAAAGCTGGTGTGTACGGGAGCAAAAAACACTGAAGAAATAAAGGAAGCAGTTAAAACACTTGTAAGGCAACTAGAAAAGTTGGGAATGAAGTTTTCAGATGACCCAACAATTGAAATTCAAAACCTAGTAGCTTCTGGAGACCTAAACATGGGGAATCTGGACTTAGACATCATTGCTTTAACTCTGCCTAACTGTGAGTATGAGCCGGAAATATTTCCTGGAATAATTTACAGAGTCAGGGGTTCGAGATTAACAGTGCTTCTGTTTACTACAGGCAAAATCGTCGTTGCTGGAGCTAGGAACGAGGAAGACATCTGTTTTGCTGTAAAAAATCTCCTCGAGGAATTAGAAAAATACGGACTTATAAACATGGGGGGATAATGCGATAAGCTTAAATATGCAAATTTTTTTACATAGGTATGAAGGTGACTTTCATGAAAACATCAGAGGCGGCCTTAAATGAAGCGGAAATAATAGATTATCTCCATAAAGTAATGGACAACAGATTTGCAAGTTTCATCCTTAAGGAGATGACGGAGGTCAAAAAGCTGGAAAAATCTCTCGGGGTGTATGCAGGAGTCATAAAACCAGAAGGTGTCAGGGAAAGGCTCCACGCAAAAATAGTAGGGGAGGCTCTTGAGAAGGGGGCCGAGAAATTCGGAGCAAGCCCTGAAGCGATTAAAAACCACCTCAAGGACCCCTACATGAGGAAGGGCTTCGCCGTGGTACTCAGGAGCATAGCGGAATACGGAATCACAAAGCCTCAGAGGTTAATTGCACCTTTTATGGTCGTATGGGACTTCACGAAGCAGTGCAACCTCAAATGCAAGCACTGCTACGCCAACGCCACGCCGTATCCGGCATTCGATGAGCTGACCCTTGAGGAAAAGCTAAATGTCGTCGACCAGCTTGACGAAGCAGGGGTTGCCGCCATATCCTTCTCCGGCGGAGAACCCCTAATGAACAGGGATTTCTGGAAGGTTGCCGAATACGCTGCTTCAAAAGGATTTTATCTTTCCCTTGCGACAAATGGAACCCTCATCTCTGAGAACGTTGCAAGAAGATTGAAGGAGGTAGGGATAAGGTACGTTGAGATTAGCCTTGATGGACCGACTCCGGAAATTCACGATGAGTTCAGAGGGGTTAAGGGTGCCTTCAACGCCACCGTCAGGGGGATAAAAAATGCCAAAGCCGCTGGGCTCAGTGTAGGGATAGCTACAACGGCAACCCGCGAGAATCTGGATTACATCTCCGAGATACTGGAGCTCGCCAGGGAGCTGAAGGTCAACAGGTTCATAGTCTTCAATTTCATACCCACCGGAAGGGGAAAAGACATAATCCGGGAAGATCTCACCCCCGAGGAGAGGGAAGAGCTCATGAATTACCTCTACGACGAATGGAAAAAAGGCGATATACAGATCTTCTCCACCTGCCCTGCATATGCAAGAATATCAATAACCGCGATGGATGAAGGTACAGGAGATAAAGTTTCGCCAACTCATTTTGCAGAAATTGAGATACCGAAGGAATTCGGGGGAGCTGCAAAAGCACTAACTGAATTCATAGGCGGTTGCGGTGCCGGGAGGATTTACTGTTCAATAGAACACAATGGCAACATCCAGCCTTGCGTATTTATGCCAATTAAGGTAGGTAATGCCATAAAAGATGGATTCGTGAACGTGTGGAGGAACAGCGAGGTCTTTAACAGGCTGAGAGACAGGGACGCCATGTATTATGCATGTAGTGACTGTCCATTCAGGTACGTGTGCGGAGGCTGCAGGGCGAGGGCGTACGCGTATTACGGTGATATCCTCGCCCCCGATCCCGGATGCATACTAATGGAAAAGGAGTGGGAGAAGCTGGTTCAGAAGGTGAATTTACAATGAAAATCCTGCTCATCTCGCCCCCGACGATCAGCGCTATTAAAGCGATTGTTGGCACGACGGGCCCGCCCCTTAGCCTGGCATATTTAGCCTCCATGATTAGGGGTGGGCACGACGTGAAAATCGTTGATTCTTTAGCGGAGGATTACACCTACAGGGACGTAGAGAGGATAATAAAGAAGTACGACCCTGAGGTCGTTGGGATAACATCAACGACTTCCATGATACCCGACGCCTACACAGTTGCAAAAATCGCGAAGATGCACAACGAGAACGTCAAAGTTGTCATGGGAGGTCCCCATGTGACCTTTGTCCCGGAGAGAACCTTCAAGGAATGCCCTTACATTGACTTTATAGTGAGGGGAGAGGGCGAGATAACGTTCAAGGAGCTCATCGATGCCCTGGATAAGGGGAAAGACACGTCGAACATCTTGGGGCTGAGCATAAACATGGAAGGGAAGGTAAGGAACAACCCTCCCCGGCCCCTGATAAAAGATGTGGATACTATTCCCATGCCATCTTACGACCTGCTTCCCATGGAGAAGTACCGGGCGGATGG
>QMNP01000354.1 GCA_003647825.1 Candidatus Cloacimonadota bacterium | reverse complement strand
TGCTAAGTATAATTATAATTTTAATATAATAAAATCTGAATTATCCAATAAACCATATTATTGAAAAATCTAAGATTAATAAAAAATTGTGGATTGTATGAAAAAAAATACAGCTAACAAAAGTGTCAGTGCTCAGATTGAAAGAAGAGCAAGAGGAGCACCGCACACTCGAAACATTACAGGCAAAAAAGGAGGAAAAGATGAAAACAAAAAATCTAATTGTACTATTAATGATCTTAATTGTATCATTACCGAGTTATGCTGTTTATCATAAAATTTCAGAATTAAATTTCAGCAATTTTGGTTCGTGGATGGAGCTTGATGATGATATTGCGATAATCGGAACAGAAGAATGGAGCTTGTTTTTCGTTGATATTTCTAATCCCGAAAATCCTAATACAATCCAGGAACTAATGAACTTTAATTACATTAATAATCTTGCGATTAAAGATCAAATAGCTTATGTTTGCGACGATAATGGTCTTAAACTAATAGATTATAGTGACATTAACAATATCACGCTAACACCTTATTTCACAAGCGAAGAAGTAAATTTCGTTAATATAAATCAAAACCAAGCAGTGTTTGCATATGAAAGTGGTTTTACTATTCTTGATGTCTCAAACGCATCAATTCCGACAGAAATAGTGAATTTTCCAACTACATATTCCATTATTAGAGCAAATATCATCGGAAATAATTTATTTCTGTTAGTCGAAGATGGTTTCAAAATATATGAAATCTCTCAACCTAACAATCCAGAGTTAATTGGTGAATATGTCAGTGATTTTTTTGAGCTTTCATCTTTTGCAATTAGTGAAAACAATGTATACCTTGGTGATTGGGGAGGAATTTTCAAAGTTGATATTAGTGATCCAGCCAATCCAATCTATGTTTCTGAGAATTCCAATTTCCTCTTTCCAATGAACATTTCCGTAAATAATGATATTCTAACATATTGTGATTATTATTATAGTTACGTTACGTTTGATATTCAGGATTTTAATACTCCAATACTGTTGAGTAGTTATGCAACACCAAGAGAAGCAAAACATTATGCAATTCAAGATGATATTTTATACCTTTTAGATTGGAGTTATGGATTGCAGGTTGTTGAACTGGACGATTCAAGCAATCCATTCGAAATTTATCGCTATTGGAAAGAGTTCGAATATGTGGATGGACTAGCTTTTGATGAAAATTATATGTATTTTGCAGAAATGCATGGTGGATTGACAATTTATGACCGAAATAATCCTGTTGATCCCATTTACCAAACAGGAGATGAAATGTGTACAGGTCTTGTTAAAGATGGTAATATCATCTATTTAACATACCGAACAGGTTTGTATCTTAATGTAGGTTATAAAATATATGACGTAAGTGACCCAACTTCTCCAGTACTATTGAATAGTTGGGTAAAGGAAAATTATAATACGGTAAAATTAGGTGATTATTTGATCTTCAAAACTGGAGTTTACATGATTCAGATTTGGGATGTCAGTGATCCAGCTAGTCCTGAATATGTAGATTATTTGAATCATTCCAGTCATATTGTTAATTTCAGAATCAGTAACAATTTACTTTTTGCTAACATAAATGATCCTTATAACAATATAAATGGCATTGAAATCTATGATATTAGCGACCTAACGAATATCGTTTCAATTGGTTTTGTTGATATTGATTATGATATTTTTGATTTAAATGTCTTTGGCAATTTTATTTATGCAGGATATTATAATCTAAGCTGGTATGGTTCTGCAAGCGGTTATTTTATAATTGATATTTCAGATCCATCAAATCCTGAAATCGTGAATGAATTTTATGTACATTCATTAGATAATGATCGTGGAGTTGGTTTTGGATCTATCTGCTGTAATCTTTCAGGTAATGATTTAGTTGTAGCTGATAATCGTAATAACAGAATATTAACATATGATGCTACTGACATAACTAATCCAGTTTTACAGAATGAATTTAGATGGAATTTTCAAACATCTTCGATCAAATTTGATGGTGGAAAACTAGTTTTAAATAATTGGGCTAATGGAATTACCGAATTAGATTGGAATAATTTTCTATCAGTAGAAAATGTTATTGTTTTAAGTGATAAATTTGATTTATCTAATCACCCCAATCCCTTCAACCCATCAACAACAATTAAGTTTTCAATCCAAAATGAATGTGAAGTTGAACTTACAATTTACAATATAAGAGGCCAGAAAATTAAACAACTTGTCAGTAATCAATTATCAGCAGGTCACCAATACATATCCTGGAATGGTGATAATGAATCTGGTAAACCTGTAAGTTCTGGAATCTATTATTATCAGCTGAATGTTAATGGAAAAACAGTAGCTACTAACAAATGTTTGCTGTTAAAATGAAATATTTGCCTGTAACAGGCGTATCTTCGGAGTAAGTTTTGCAGGTGTTTTGGCTTGAATCTTACGATTAAAGTAATGATTTGCATGCTTACCTGGAATCATTCTGATTCCGTAGCATACGCTAATCATTAATCA
>QMNP01000353.1 GCA_003647825.1 Candidatus Cloacimonadota bacterium | reverse complement strand
TATACTCATCCTTCCCATCGCATCCTGATATAAAATCCTGGCTTGAGTTCCCACAACCAGTTTATTTTTGATTGCATCGCGAACCCAGATATAATTATCCCGATCCTGATAACGTAATTCTTCGCGACAATTTTTAATAATTTCTGCTGCTGCTGCATCGGTTTTGATCAGATCTTCCTGCTTCCCGCTTAAACAAACCCAGCGGAAAGGTCCATAACCGTAATCAAAGAGTTCAGGCCCCAGAATATCTTCCACGTAACTTGGATAAATAAAACCGTCGTATGTATTCTCAGGATTCTTAGAAATTTCTTTTACACCAGCATCATAAACGGCCTTCATAAAGCTATTGCCATAATCAAAGAAATAGGTTCCGTTTGACTCAAGGATTTGGATTGCTTTAAAATGTCTTCGTAGGGATTTATCTACCAATTTGCAAAAACCTTTGCGATTTTCAGCCAACATTTTTGTCCGCTCATCAAAAGTTAGATCAACGGGACAATAACCTCCTTCGTAAGCTGCATGACAGGAAGTTTGATCGCTAAGCAGATCAATGTGGACATTATTTGCTGCGGCATATTCCAATAGCTCTACAATATTACCATGATAGGCTATCGAAACTGATTCTTCCTTTTTTTGATATTCAGCTGCCAGTTTAAAAGCTTCGGAAGCACTATTAGTAACTTTACTTACCCAACCCTGACTGTGCCTGGTTTCGATGCGAGACTCATCAACTTCGGCAAAGATGCCGACACCGTTGGCAATTTCCACCGCTTTGGGTTGAGCTCCACTCATACCGCCAAGTCCAGAAGAAACAAAAAGTTTTCCTCTTAGATCACCGTCTGCAGCTACACCAAGTTTCATGCGGCCGGCAATGAGAATTGTATTATAAGTTCCGTGTACAATTCCCTGAGGGCCAATATACATCCAGCCGCCGGCAGTCATCTGACCATAATTGGCCACGCCTAAAGCATTGGCTCTGTTAAAATCCTGCTGATTATCAAACATACCGATCATCAATCCATTTGTAATAATAACTCGCGGAGCTTTGGGACTGGACTTGAACAAGCCCAGCGGATGACCACTCTCGATAACGAGAGTGTGATCATGAGTAAGATTTTCCAAATATTTTTTAATGAGACGATACTGCATCCAATTCTGACAAACAGCGCCAGTTTCTCCGTAAGTAACAAGTTCATAAGGATAAAGTGCTGTAGCAAAATCCAGGTTATTATCGATCATTACCTGAAAGGCTCTTCCTTCCAGACATTTACCTTTATACTCGTCGACAGGTTTTCCGGTTAAACAACCTTCCGGTCGAAAACGATAACCGTAAATATGTCCGTGAGAAAGCAATTCATCAAGAAATTCGGGAGCCAGTGTTTCGTGCATATCTTCCGGAAGATATCTTAAAGCATTTTTCAAAGCCAATTCAATTTCTTGATTGTTCAGCGGCATTTCACGCCGGGGAGCTCGACGAATTCCAGCAATGAATTCTGGATATTTGGGAAGTTCCGCATTTAATTTTATCTTCATTGCATCAGCTATGTTCTTATTATTCATTATTATCTCCTGTTTATTGTGATATAATTCCTGTTTCTTTGAAATTATCAGACACCTCATCTTTTTCGACCAGCAAACTAGTGATCTTTTCTTCGAGAGCGTTAACAACTTCCAGAGAAATCGGTTCTAAAGTTTCGCTTTCTACCTGCTTTCTAAGTACAAAAACAGTATCAAAAGGCAGAGTTTTAATATCATGCATCAAAGATTCTTCAACCATTTCCGTAACAAGTATAACATGTACTTTGGCAAAAGTAGATTTTGCCATATTCGCATAATATTCAGCTCTGATCACATCTTCCAATTTCAAAACCCGATAAGTGTGAAAAATCATCAGCGGAAAAAGCAGTTGTTGTTTTATAAAACGCCTCTTACCTGTTATTCTGAATTGAAAATCAAATTCCTGGGTCAGCATTAAGAATTCCGGTGATTCACCAGTAACAAAATTTGGTTCATCCTGCATTGAGCAAATACTAATTGGATTCAGGCCCTGGTTAGTAGTGAAGCGTTGTCTCCCCCATTTAATTCCAAGGTGTTGTAAAATAGATCTTCTATTCATAAAAATTGAAATAATGTCATCGAGATAAAGTGGTTTGAAAAGGGGTGAATCATCTTTGAATCCTTTTTCAGATGATTCTACAAACCGATACTTTCTATTATTTATCTGCTTAGTAAAGCTATTCAAAGCTTTCACAAGGAGCTCATTTGATTGTTCTTTATCTGCTGCCGCTTTTTCCAGATTCTTCCATTTTATTCTTATTTCGTTTAAATACATTTTATTAACAGGATTTCTTTCCGTAGCTAACAGTTCTGCTAAAACTTCTCCATAGAACATTAAATATTTCCTCCTGTTCTGGATTTTTTAATGAAAATTATTTATATTGCACTATAGTCGAAGCTGAAATTAGCAGATTTTTTGTCAAACTACTTTTTGAACTGGACGTGAGGTAATTTTCAATTTGACAAACTGTTCGGCTCTGAC